>DAOLZE010000092.1:0-8580 GCA_035426125.1 Rhodocyclaceae bacterium | reverse complement strand
AGGTGATGAACCCCTCCTCGGCGACCAGCCGCTGTTTTTCCGCGTCATGTCGGTGCTCGCCGGACTTGGTCTGGGTGCTGCCGTTGCGTGGTTCACATCGCTGGGTCGACGTTTCTTCGTTTTTGGTAAAGAGGCTTGGGTCGAGACCAGGAAAGTTGCCTGGCCGACGCGTAAGGAAACCATTCAGACCACCGGGGTTGTGTTTGCCTTTGTGCTGGCCATGGCAATTACCTTGTGGATCACCGACAAGGGCCTCGAGTGGGTGATCTACGACCTGTTGCTTGGCTGGAAGAAATCATGACAAAACGCTGGTACGTCGTTCACGCCTATTCCGGCTTCGAGAAATCGGTGCAGCGCGCTCTTGTCGAGCGTATCGCCCGTGCCGGAATGCAGGATTTCTTTGGCCAGATTCTGGTGCCCGTCGAGGAAGTGGTCGAAATGAAAAGTGGCCAGAAGAGCATTTCCGAACGCAAGTTTTTCCCCGGCTATGTGCTGGTGGAAATGGAAATGAACGACGAAAGCTGGCATCTGGTCAAAAGTACGCCGAAGGTCACCGGCTTCATCGGTGGCACGGCAACCAAGCCAACGCCGATTTCCGACAAGGAAGTCGAGAAGATTATGCAACAGATCCAGGAGGGCGTTGAGAAGCCGCGTCCCAAGGTTCTGTTCGAGACTGGCGAAATGGTGCGCATCAAGGAAGGCCCGTTCTCGGATTTCAACGGCAATGTCGAGGAAGTCAATTACGAGAAAAGCCGCATGCGTGTCGCTGTCACCATCTTCGGTCGTTCAACGCCGGTTGAATTGCAATTCGATCAGGTCGAAAAGGCCTGATTTTCGTGGTGTCACAACGCGAACATGTAGTTTGAATATTGTGTGGCAAGAGGAGCGTGAGTAGGAAAGCGGCAAGGCAATCTGAAAGCGCGTTACGACTCATTTTAAGGAAGTTACAACATGGCAAAGAAAATCGTCGGCTACGTCAAGCTGCAAGTGCCGGCCGGCAAGGCGAATCCGTCGCCACCGATCGGTCCCGCGCTGGGTCAGCGCGGTCTCAATATCATGGAATTCTGCAAGGCGTTCAATGCGCAGACGCAGGGCATGGAGCCTGGCCTGCCAATTCCTGTGGTGATTACCGCCTTCGCCGACAAGAGCTTCACCTTCATCATGAAGACGCCGCCGGCGACCATTCTGCTCAAGAAGGCCGCTGGTATCCAGAAGGGCAGTCCGAAGCCGCATACCGACAAGGTTGGCAAGGTGACGCGTGCTCAGGTTGAAGAAATCGCCAAGACCAAGATGAAGGATCTGACAGCCGCCGACATGGACGCTGCAGTTCGCACCATTGCCGGCAGCGCCCGCAGCATTGGCATTACTGTGGAGGGGGTCTGAGATGAGCGGAATTTCGAAACGTACCAAGGCGCTGCAAACCAAGGTTGACCGCAACAAGGCCTATCCAGTGAAGGATGCGCTGGCGCTGGTCAAGGATTGCGCCACTGCCAAATTTGACGAGTCGATTGATGTCGCCGTCAACCTTGGTGTTGACGCCAAGAAGTCCGATCAGAATGTACGCGGCTCTGTCGTGCTACCCGCCGGTACCGGCAAGAAGGTGCGCGTTGCCGTGTTCGCCCAGGGCGAAAAGGCTGAGGCTGCCAAGGCAGCGGGTGCTGATGTGGTTGGTTTCGACGACCTGGCCGCAACGATCAAGGCTGGCACCATCGAATTCGATATCTGCATCGCCACGCCGGATGCCATGCGCGTTGTCGGCGCGCTCGGTCAGGTGCTCGGCCCGCGCGGCCTGATGCCGAACCCGAAGGTTGGTACGGTGACCATGGATGTTGCTACGGCGGTGAAGAATGCCAAGGCCGGCCAGGTGCAGTACCGCACCGACAAGGGCGGTATCGTGCAATGCACGATCGGTCGCGCTTCCTTCACGGTCGACGCCCTGCAGCAAAACCTGGCTGCATTGCTGGATGCGCTGCAAAAGGCCAAGCCAGCTGCGGCTAAAGGACAGTATCTCAAAAAGATTTCGATTGCCAGCACCATGGGTGCAGGGGTTCGTGTTGACCAGGCAAGCCTGGCCGCACAGTAAAGATTGTAGTAAAGACTTTGGGCCGTTCCACCGCCAATTCGGGGCGGAGCGGGTTGTCAAAGACCGTAGGGGTTGTCCGGATGCAAGTCCGGAGGACTTAATCGTCGGGAGCAACATTCCCGCACCCAACGCAGATGGCGTTGCCCGAACCGGAAATTCGGCTGTTTGTTTATAGCCGCACTTCTGAATGAAGGTCGCCGTATCGGTTCCGTGTCGTGGCCATCTGGTACACGCTGCGGCTGGAACAGTAGCATTAACTAGGAGCTGACCTTGGGTCTCAATCTCGATGACAAGAAAGCGGTAGTCGCCGAAGTATCCGCGCAAGTCGCGAATGCCAAGTCGATCGTCGTTGCCGAGTACCGTGGTCTGGAAGTGGTGCACATCACCACCTTGCGCGCAAATGCGCGCAAGGCTGGCGTGTATCTGCATGTGTTGAAAAATTCTCTTGTACGTCGCGCCATTGCTGGCACGCCGTTCGAGGCGCTCACGGACAAAATGGTGGGTCCCCTGATTTACGGGATTTCCACTGATCCAGTGGCAGCTGCCAAGCTGCTCGAAGAGTTCGCCAAGGGAAATGACAAGCTCGTCATCAAGGCGGGTGCCCTGCCGAACTACGTCATGGACGTAGCCGGCGTCAAGGCACTTGCCACAATGCCGAGTCGCGAGGAGTTGCTGTCCAAACTTCTCGGGACCATGCAGGCTCCCGTTGCCACGTTCGTCCGTACTCTCAACGAAGTCCCGACCAAGTTTGTTCGGTGCCTCGCTGCAGTACGTGACAGCAAACAGGCTGCTTGAGTACAACACATAGCATCGCTCTATCGACCGCAATTCACCAATTATTCATTCAGGAGTTTTAATCATGGCTGTTAGCAAACAAGAAATCCTTGACGCGATCGGAAACATGTCGGTTCTTGACCTGTCCGAACTGATCAAGGAAATGGAAGAGAAGTTTGGCGTTTCCGCTGCCGCTGCCGCTGTTGCTGTTGCCGCCCCTGCCGCTGGCGGTGCTGCCGCTGCTGCCGAGGAGCAGACCGAGTTCACCGTGATGCTGCTTGCTGCCGGCGAGAAGAAGGTCGAAGCCATCAAGGTGGTTCGCGCCGCTACTGGCCTTGGCCTCAAGGAAGCCAAGGATCTGGTCGACGGTGCTCCGAAGGCCGTCAAGGAAGGCATTTCGAAGGCGGATGCCGAGGCTCTCAAGAAGCAACTCGAGGAAGCCGGCGCCAAGGTCGAAGTCAAGTAATACGCACACCATGTTGCACGGGCTGGCGGCTTCGGCTGCCAGCCCTTTAGTGCTTTATGAATTAGTGAATTAGGCAGTTTGAATCGCCAGGTTAATCCAGTTGTTGTGATCAGAAGAGAACGCTGTCCTGAGTGCCGTGATCGGTATGCAGATACTGCTTGTCAAGTACTGAGCCGGCATACGCCAGCTTTTTCTTCTGATTTTAACCGTCTGTCTGCAGATCGGAGCCACCATGACATACTCATACACTGAGAAAAAACGTATCCGCAAGAGTTTCGCCAAGCGTGCCGCTGTGCTTGACATTCCCTTTCTGCTGGCGACACAGCTCGAATCCTATACCCAGTTTCTGCAGGCAGAATTGCCTGTAGTCCAGCGGAAAAACCAGGGCCTGCAGGCGGCATTTACTTCGATCTTCCCGATCGTTGCGCACTCCGGCCATGCACGCCTGGAGTTCGTCCACTTCAATCTCGGCGAGCCGATTTTTGATGTCAAGGAATGTCAGCAGCGTGGATTGACATTTGCATCGCCACTGCGCGCGAAAGTGCGCCTGGTGATTCTTGATCGCGAATCGACGACCGAGAAGATCAAGGAAGTCAAGGAGCAGGAAGTCTACATGGGCGAGATTCCGCTCATGACGACTACAGGTTCTTTCGTCATCAACGGTACCGAGCGGGTTATCGTTTCCCAGTTGCACCGCTCTCCCGGGGTGTTTTTTGAACATGATCGGGGTAAGACACACAGTTCCGGCAAGCTGCTGTTCTCGGCACGCATTATTCCCTACCGCGGTTCGTGGCTGGATTTCGAATTCGATCCGAAGGATCTGATGTATTTCCGTGTCGACCGCCGCCGCAAGATGCCGGTAACGATTCTGCTCAAGGCTATCGGCCAGACGCCGGAACAGATACTGGCAAACTTCTACGAGTTCGATAATTTTACTTTGACCAAAAAAGGCATTCAGTTTGCTGTTGTGCCTGAGCGCTTGCGTGGTGAAACGGCTCGCTTCGACATTGTCGACAAGGCGGGCAAGGTCGTTATTGCCAAGGAAAAACGTATTACCGTCAAACATATTCGCGATCTTGCCGAGGCAGGAATCAAGAAGATCACCGTACCTGAGGATTTCCTCATTGGCCGGATCGTTGCGCAGAACCTCGTTGATGGCAAAACCGGTGAGATCATCGCCAATGCCAACGAAGAAATCACCGAGGATCTGCTGGCCAAGTTGTTGGCCAGCAGTATAGAAGAGTTGCCCACGCTGTATGTCAATGACCTAGATCGTGGCCCATATATTTCATCGACATTGCGCGCTGACGAAATCGTCGATCAGATGGGCGCGCGCGTTGCCATCTACCGCATGATGCGCCCCGGCGAGCCGCCGACCGAAGACGCTGTCGAAACCCTGTTCAAGGGACTGTTTTATTCCGAGGATCGCTACGATCTGTCGGCGGTCGGTCGCATGAAATTCAATCGCCGTGTTGGGCGCGAGGAAATCGAAGGCTCGAACACGTTATCGAATGATGACATCACCGATGTGATCCGTATCCTCGCCGAATTGCGCAATGGCCGCGGCGAGATTGACGACATCGATCACCTCGGCAATCGTCGCGTACGTTCAGTTGGCGAACTCGCTGAGAATCAATTCCGCGCTGGTCTGGTTCGCGTCGAGCGTGCTGTCAAGGAGCGACTGAATCAAGCGGAGTCGGACAATCTGATGCCGCACGATCTGATCAACGCCAAGCCGATTTCGGCGGCGATCAAGGAATTCTTCGGCTCCAGCCAGCTCTCGCAGTTCATGGATCAAACCAATCCACTTTCCGAGATCACCCACAAGCGCCGTGTTTCGGCCCTTGGACCAGGCGGTCTGACGCGTGAGCGCGCCGGCTTTGAAGTACGTGACGTGCACCCGACACATTATGGCCGCGTCTGCCCGATCGAAACGCCGGAAGGCCCGAACATCGGTCTGATCAATTCGCTGGCACTGTTTGCGCGCACCAATAGCTACGGCTTCATGGAAACGCCGTATCGTAAGGTCGACGATAGCCGCGTCACGGATCAAATCGATTATCTGTCGGCGATTGAGGAAGGTAATTTCGTCATCGCTCAGGCCAATGCTGAACTCGACAAGAAGGGCAAGCTCACCGACGAACTGGTGTCCTGCCGCTTCAAGGGCGAGTTCGAATTGAAGGAGCCGCACGAAGTCCAGTACATGGACGTGGCGCCGGGACAGATCGTTTCGGTTGCTGCTTCGCTGATTCCGTTCCTTGAGCACGACGATGCAAACCGCGCACTGATGGGCGCCAACATGCAGCGCCAGGCGGTGCCCTGTCTGCGCGCCGAGAAGGCTCTGGTTGGTACCGGTATCGAGCGTACGGTGGCGGTTGACTCAGGCACGGCGGTGCAGGCATTGCGTGGCGGCGTGGTTGATTACATCGATGCCAACCGTATTGTGGTGCGCGTCCATGACGACGAAACCGTTGCTGGCGAAGCCGGTGTCGACATCTACAACCTCATCAAGTACACGCGCTCCAACCAGAACACCAATATCAACCAGCGCCCGCTGGTCAAGGTCGGCGACATCATTGCCAAGGGCGACGTCATTGCCGACGGCGCTTCAACCGACATGGGCGAACTGGCGCTTGGCCAGAACATGCTGGTGGCGTTCATGCCGTGGAACGGTTACAACTTCGAGGATTCGATCCTGATCTCCGAGCGCGTCGTCGCCGACGATCGCTTCACCTCGATCCACATCGAGGAACTCACGGCTGTCGCGCGCGATACCAAGCTTGGCCCAGAAGAAATCACCCGCGACATCGCCACGCTCGGCGAGGCGCAACTGGCGCGCCTCGATGAATCCGGCATCGTCTATATCGGCGCCGAGGTTGAGGCCGGCGACGTGCTGGTCGGCAAGGTGACCCCGAAGGGGGAAACCCAGTTGACGCCGGAAGAAAAATTGCTGCGCGCAATTTTCGGTGAGAAGGCATCGGACGTGAAGGATACCGGTCTGCGTGTTCCGTCCGGCATGGTGGGGACGGTGATCGATGTACATGTTTTCACCCGTGAAGGTATCGAGCGCGACAAGCGTGCCCAGCAGATCATCGACGACGAATTGCGCCGTTACAAAACCGACTTGGCCGACCAGATGCGGATCGTCGAGCGCGATACCTTTGCGCGGATCGAGAAGCTGCTGACCAACAAGGTCGCCAACAAGGGCCCGAAGAAGCTCGCCAAGGGCACCAAGATCACCAAGACCTATCTTGAGTCGATCGATCCGCATCATTGGTTCGATATTGGCCTGGCCAGTGATGAGACGGCCAGGCAGCTTGAAAGTCTGCGCGAGAGTCTGGATCAGACGCGCAAGGATTTCGACATTGCCTTCGAGGAAAAGAAAAAGAAGCTCACCCAGGGAGACGAACTGCCGCCAGGCGTGCAGAAGATGGTCAAGGTTTACCTGGCAGTCAAACGCCGTCTACAGCCCGGCGACAAGATGGCCGGCCGTCATGGCAACAAGGGGGTCGTTTCGCGCATTGTGCCGGTCGAGGACATGCCGTACATGGCCGATGGCACGCCGGTCGATATCGTACTCAATCCGCTCGGTGTGCCGTCGCGGATGAACATCGGTCAGATTCTCGAAGTCCATCTCGGATGGGCGGCCAAGGGTCTTGGCCAGAAGATCGACGGGATGCTGAGAAAGCAGGCCTCCATCACCGAGATTCGTAAATATCTCAACAAGATTTATAACTCCAGCGGCAAGCGTGAGGACATCGACAGCCTCGATGACCATGAAATTGTTACCCTTGCGCAGAACCTCACCAAGGGTGTGCCGTTTGCCACGCCGGTGTTTGACGGTGCCAACGAGGCCGAGATCAAGACCATGCTCGAACTTGCCGGCTTGCCACGTAACGGCCAGGTAACCTTGCATGACGGGCGCAGCGGTGACGCATTCGAACGTCAGGTGACCGTCGGCTATATGCACGTGCTCAAGCTGCACCATCTGGTCGACGACAAGATGCATGCGCGCTCGACTGGGCCATACAGCCTTGTTACGCAGCAGCCGCTCGGCGGCAAGGCGCAGTTCGGCGGACAGCGTTTTGGCGAAATGGAAGTCTGGGCACTCGAGGCCTACGGCGCTTCCTACGTGTTGCAGGAAATGCTTACGGTCAAGTCGGACGATGTCAATGGCCGGACCAAGATCTACGAAAGTATTGTCAAGGGCGAGCACAAGATTGATGCCGGCATGCCGGAGTCGTTCAACGTGCTGGTCAAGGAAATTCGTTCGCTGTGTATCGATATCGATCTGGAACGTTACTGATCTGATCCCTAGCCTCTAGTCCCTAGCCTCTGGGAGTAAAAAATGAAAGCACTACTCGATCTGTTCAAGCAGGTTACGCAGGAAGAAGAATTCGACGCGATCACCATCGGTCTCGCGTCACCGGACAAGATTCGCTCGTGGTCGTACGGCGAAGTGAAAAAGCCGGAAACCATCAACTATCGCACCTTCAAACCGGAGCGCGATGGCCTGTTCTGCGCCAAGATTTTCGGGCCTGTCAAGGATTACGAGTGTCTCTGCGGAAAATACAAACGACTTAAGCATCGCGGCGTTATTTGTGAAAAGTGTGGCGTCGAAGTAACACAGTCGAAAGTGCGCCGCGAGCGCATGGGCCACATCGAACTGGCCTCGCCCGTTGCCCATATCTGGTTCCTCAAGAGCCTGCCGAGCCGTCTCGGCATGGTGCTTGATATGACCTTGCGTGATATTGAGCGCGTACTTTATTTCGAGGCCTTCGTCGTTGTTGATCCCGGCATGACACCGCTGAATCGCGGCCAGTTGCTGACGGAAGATGATTATCTGGCGAAAGTCGAGGAATACGGTGACGACTTCACTGCGACCATGGGTGCAGAAGGCGTGCGCGAACTTTTACGCACCCTCGACATTGCCCATGAAATCGAGCAGATGCGTCAGGATCTCGAAACCACGGGTTCCGAAGCCAAGATCAAGAAGCTGTCAAAGCGCCTCAAATTGCTTGAAGGCTTCCGTCATTCAGGTATCAAGGCCGAATGGATGGTTCTTGAAGTGCTGCCGGTGTTGCCGCCCGATTTGCGTCCGCTGGTACCGCTTGATGGCGGCCGTTTCGCAACGTCCGATCTCAACGATTTGTATCGTCGTGTCATCAATCGCAACAACCGGTTGAAGCGCCTGCTCGAACTGAAGGCGCCGGAAATTATCGTGCGCAATGAAAAGCGCATGCTTCAGGAAGCTGTC
>DAOLZE010000091.1:0-8602 GCA_035426125.1 Rhodocyclaceae bacterium | reverse complement strand
TGTGCAAATTCGCTGTCTCGTCTTGTGGCTCCGTATCTCGTGACGACACTGTCTAGTTAAGCCATTTCTGCTTGAAGTTTGGATTGAGCGCTTGTTCGGTCTTCCTCTAAAACGTATCGTGCCCAAGCTTGATTGTCTGTCTCAAGGTTGCAGCGATCTCCTCGATCGACTTGCTCGTCGAATCGAGCCAGCGGATGCCTTCGCGGCGCATCAATTTTTGTGCGGCTTCAACTTCGTAGCGACAATTATCCAGTGAAGCATAATGGCTATCGGGACGGCGTTCGCGGCGGATCTGCGCGAGCCGTTCGGGGCCGATGGTCAGACCAAAGAGTTTCTGGCGGTGTTTTTCCAGCGTGCCGGGTAGCTTGTTGCGCTCGAAATCATCGGGGATCAACGGATAGTTGGCCACCTTGAGACCAAACTGCACGGCCAGATACAGGCTGGTTGGTGTTTTTCCGCAGCGCGAAACCCCGACCAGGATTACGTCGGACAATTCCAGGTCATGATCGGTCACACCATCGTCATGTGCCAGCGTGAAATTGATCGCCTCCATCCGTTCGGCATAGATTCGTGTGTTGGCGCGACCGTGCGAGCGGCCGACCGCATGCGTCGAACGCGCACCGAGTTCCGCTTCCAGCGGCGCGATGAAGATGCTGAAGAAATCGAGAATCAGCGCGTCGGCCTGGCGCAGCGTATCGGCGACCAGCGGACTGACCAGCGTTGATACGACAATCGGGCGTCGGCCGTCACGTGCCGCCGCTTCCAGGATTTGCGCAACGCAGTCGCGCGCTTTATCTACCGTGTCGACAAACGGCATGCGCACCTGGCGAAAGTGCTGGTCCTCGAATTGCGAGAGCAGGCTGTGCGCTAGTGTTTCCGCGGTAATGCCGGTGCCGTCAGAGATGAAGAATACCGTGCGTGCTGCAATCATGATTTTCCAGAAGGGGCTTCGAAGGCGATAGAATGAGCTTTTACGCAGTTCCGGGCAATTTTTCAACTTTTCCCCGAGGCCTGACATGACTGACTACGTCATCCCCTTCGACCATCTGCGCATAAGCGACATCGACAAGGTCGGCGGCAAAAATGCATCGCTTGGTGAAATGATCAGCCAGCTCTCATCCTCCGGTGTGCGCGTCCCCGGCGGTTTTGCTACTACCGCCATGGCGTTCCGCGAGTTCCTTGCCTTTCAGGACTTGTCCAGGCGGATCAATGCAGCCCTGCTTGCCCTCGATGTGGACGATGTTGTTGCACTCGCGCGTTGCGGTGCACAGATTCGCCAGTGTGTTATCGACACACCATTTCCGCCAGCGCTGGAAAGTGAGATCAGACAGCACTATGAGGCGCTGGTCGCCGGTGGTGTCGACGATGCGTCGTTTGCCGTACGCTCCTCGGCGACCGCCGAAGACTTGCCCGATGCCTCGTTCGCCGGACAGCAGGAAAGCTTTCTCAACATTCACGGCTACGAAAATATTCTGCGCGCCATCAAGGAAGTTTTCGTCTCGCTCTATAACGACCGGGCGATCGCTTACCGCGTGCACAAGGGTTTCGCCCATGCCGATGTTGCTCTGTCAGCCGGTGTGCAGCGCATGGTGCGTTCCGACCTCGGTATCTCCGGTGTGATGTTTACACTCGATACCGAATCGGGTTTCGACGAGGTGGTGTTCATCACCGCCAGCTACGGTCTCGGCGAAACGGTGGTGCAAGGTGCCGTTAATCCGGACGAGTTCTATGTGCATAAACCGACGCTTGCGCTGGGTAAGCCGTCGGTGATTCGTCGCACGCTCGGCTCGAAACTCGTCAAAATGCTGTTCACCGATGCACGTCAGGCTGGGCGCAGTACAGTCACTGTCGATGTTCCAGAAAATGAGCGCCAGTGTTTTTCGCTCAGCGATACGGATGTTTTGGAACTTGCCAGATATGCGGTGATTATCGAACAGCACTATGGCCGACCGATGGATATCGAGTGGGGCAAGGATGGGCAGGATGGCAAGTTGTACATTCTTCAGGCACGTCCGGAAACCGTCAAGTCACAGGATGCACAGAATACGCAAGCACAGGGCAGCGGGCGTTTCATCGAGAAATACAGGATTCGTCAGCACAGCAAGGTGCTGGTCAGCGGCCGCGCCATCGGTCAGAAAATCGGCAGCGGCGTCGTGCGCCTCTTGAAGAATGTTTCAGAGATGGAGCGCGTGCAACCCGGCGACATTCTCGTTGCCGACATGACCGATCCGGACTGGGAGCCGGTGATGAAAAAGGCCGGTGCCATCGTCACCAATCGTGGCGGCCGTACCTGCCATGCCGCGATCATCGCCCGCGAGCTGGGTATCCCGGCCATCGTTGGTTGCGGCAATGCCACAAGTATGTTGACGGAAAATGAGCCGGTCACCGTTTGTTGTGCCGAAGGCGATACCGGCTATGTCTATCGCGGCATCCTTGATTTTGAAGTGATTCGTCAGGACGTCGGCAATCTGCCGGAGTTACCGGTAAAAATCATGATGAACGTCGGCAATCCGGAACTGGCCTTCGAGTTCGCCCAGATTCCCAACGCCGGCGTCGGTTTGGCGCGTCTCGAATTCGTCATCAACAACATGATCGGGGTTCATCCGAAGGCGATTCTCAACATCGACCAGATGCCTGCCAGAATCCGCGAGGAGATCGCACGACGTGCACGCGGCTATATCGATCCGCAGAATTTCTTTGTCGAAAAGCTGGTCGAGGGCGTAGCGACGATTGCCGCTTCGTTTTATCCAAAGCCAGTGATCGTGCGTCTCTCGGATTTCAAGTCGAATGAATATCGCAAGTTGCTCGGCGGCGAGCAGTACGAGCCGGAGGAGGAAAATCCGATGCTCGGTTTCCGTGGCGCCTCGCGCTATGTTGCACAGGATTTTCGTGATTGCTTCGAGCTTGAATGCCGTGCGATGAAAAAGGTGCGCAATGAACTCGGCCTGACCAACATCGAACTGATGGTGCCTTTCGTGCGCACGGTTGATGAGGCCCGTGCCGTGATCGATCTGCTCGCCGCACACGGCCTGAGCCGTGGCACCAATGGTCTGCGCCTGATCATGATGTGCGAGATTCCCTCGAATGCCTTGCTGGCTGAAGCTTTCCTTGAACTTTTCGACGGCTTCTCGATCGGCTCCAACGACCTGACCCAGCTCACACTCGGTATTGACCGCGATTCCAGCCTGGTGGCAAATTCCTTCGACGAGCGCAATCCGGCCGTCAAGCAACTGCTGTCCATGGCAATTTCCGCCTGCAACCGTCTCGGCAAGTACATCGGCATCTGTGGGCAGGGGCCCTCGGATCATGCCGACTTTGCCGAGTGGCTGATGGATGAGGGCATCCAGACAATCTCCTTGAATCCTGATACCGTGATCGACACTTGGTTGCGGCTGGCCAGTCACAAGAAATCGCATTGAAAAAAGAGGAGGATGGATATGCAACCTGAATGGTGGCACTGGGCGATTGGCGGTATCGGTCTGATCATTGCCGAACTGGCCGTACCATCCTTTGTGCTGATCTGGTTCGGATTGGGCGGGCTGGCGGTGGCGTTGCTGCTTGCAGTGATGCCGCAGATTGGCTTGACGGCACAACTGGCCGTCTGGTTGGTGGTTTCGGTTTCACTGGTGGCGTTCTGGTTCAGAATCTTCAAACCCGGCATGCACAAGACGCGGATCGGTATGTCGGATGCCAATGTGATCGGCGAGATCGGTCTGCTGACACGGGATGTTGCACCGTTTCAAAAGGGTGAGGTACGTTTCCAGAAACCTATGGTCGGCTCCGAAATCTGGCCGTGTATTGCCGATGCACCTATCGCCGCAGGTGAACGTGTCAGGGTGCTTGCGGTGGAAGGTAGCTTATTGAAAGTGGGGAAAACCTAATGGAGGATGCTATGGGAGCAGGTTTTATATTTGTGGTTGCATTGCTGGCCTTTGCCGTGGTCACACTGGCCAAGGGTGTGCGTATCGTGCCGCAGGGTACTGAATGGATTGTCGAGCGTCTTGGCAAATACAGCTCCACGCTGCATCCGGGACTCAACATCATCATCCCGTATCTCGATAATGTTGCCTACAAGCTGGTGACCAAGGACATTATCCTTGACGTTCAGGAACAGGAAGTCATCACCAAAGACAATGCGGTGATCGTCGTTAATGCCATCGCCTTCATCAAGATCACCGATCCGATCAAGGCAGTGTATGGCGTCACCGATTTTTCCGAGGCGATCCGCAACATGATCATGACTACGTTGCGCTCCATTGTCGGCGACATGGCGCTTGACGAGGCGCTTTCCAGCCGCGATCACATCAAGGCGCGTCTGCGTGAGAGCATCGCCGACGAAGCCATCGACTGGGGCCTCACCGTCAAGTCTGTGGAAATTCAGGACATCAAACCTTCGGAATCGATGGTGCGGGCGATGGAGGCGCAGGCCTCGGCCGAGCGCGAACGCAAGGCGATGGTCACCAAGGCTGAAGGCACCAAGCAGTCGGCGATCCTCCAGGCCGAGGCACGCCTTGAAGCCGCCAGACGCGATGCCGAAGCCCAGGTGACTCTGGCCGAGGCCAGTGCCGAGTCCATCCGCCGTGTCGCCACCGCAATCGGTAATCAGGATGCACCAATGCGCTATATGCTCGGCGAGCGTTACCTGGCCGCGATGGGCAAACTGGCAGAGTCCGCCAATGCCAAGACGATTGTCTTGCCGGCAGATATTCAGGAATCTTTGAGCGGAATTCTCGGGCGCGTTCGCGGCTGAGGAAGCGTGAACAATTTGATCCGTTCTGGCTCAGCCCGAACGGATCAAATCAGAGTTTCTCTTGATCAGGTGCGCGTGCTTTTCATGATCCGGCTCTTCTCGCGTACCCAGTCGCGTTCTTTCTCGCTTTCCCGTTTGTCGTGCTGTTTCTTGCCCTTGGCCAGTCCGATGGAGAGTTTGATGCGGCCTTTCACATAGTGGAAATCGAGCGGCACCAGCGCATAACCGGCGCGTTCGACCTTGCCGATCAGCTTGCTGATTTCTGCCTCATGCAGCAGCAGCTTGCGGGTGCGCACCGGATCGGGATGAATGTGCGTCGAAGCACTCAACAACGGGCTGATATGCGCGCCAATCAGGAACACTTCGCCTTTGCGCAGCACTACGTACGCTTCCTTGATCTGGGCGCGTCCGGCACGGATTGCTTTAACCTCCCAGCCCTCCAGCACCAGTCCGGCTTCGTAGCGTTCCTCGATGAAATAGTCGTGGAAGGCTTTCTTGTTGTCGATGATGCTCATGGTGTTGCCGCACGGTAGAATATCCTCCATTCTATCGCAGCCCGGAGCCATGGCCGTTGTCGAAAAATCTGTTCTGATCGAACGCACCGCGGCGCAGATGTTCGAACTCGTCGACCGGGTCGAGGACTATCCGAAATTTCTGCCTTGGTGTGGCGGCACAGAACTCATCGAGCGCACGTCGGAAAAAACTGTGGCGCGAATCGATATCAATTATCACGGTGCAAAAGCGCACTTCTCCACAGAAAACCGCAAGCTGTATCCGCTACGCATGGATATAACTTTGCTCGAAGGCCCGTTTCGGCATCTCAATGGAAGCTGGCACTTCAAGCCACTGGGCGATTCGGCCTGCAAGGTCGAATTTCATCTGCATTATGAGTTTTCCAGCAAGCTGCTGGAAAAAGCGCTTGGCGCGGTGTTTAACCACATTGCCAATACTTTCGTCGAATCGTTTGTCAAACGGGCGCAACACATCCATGGCTGACCCAACTAAAAATCTCACCACCATCAATATCGAGGTAATTTACGCGTTGCCGCAGCGGCAGGATATCGTGCGCCTGAAGCTTTCCGCCAACAGCACGTTGCAACAGGCCGTGCAAAGCTCCGGACTGCTCGAAAAATACCCGGAGATCGACCTCGCCAAAAACAAGTTCGGTATTTTCGGCAAACTCGGCAAGCTTGACAGCATCCTGCGCGCGCGCGACCGCGTCGAAATCTATCGCCCACTGATTGCGGATCCAAAAGAAGTCCGCAAGCAGCGCGCCGCCGAGGGCAAGGTGATGAAGAAGGGCAGCGGCGCCGAGGAGTAATTTGCTGTAGAAGTGCACCATATCAAATACATTGCATATCCATCAGATGCCATGTCATGATGATTTTTGTTTGATAAGGAAAATCTGATAGCAGCACTAATTCATCTTGCACAGCGCCTATAGTCTATTCGTCAATGATATTCAATTATCACAAGAAGACTGACAAGCTCGACGATGCCTGGTTGAGGAGTGTGCTGGATAACGCAGCGGATGCGATATTCATTACCAACCATCAGGGACGTTACATTTACGCAAATAAAGCGGCGTCCGCACTACTTGGGTATACCTCCAATGAATTTCTGAAGATGGGGATCCCGGATGTTGTCGCGCAAGGCGATGTCTCCGATACTCTTGACAAGTTCCACATGGCTCAAACTGGGGGCTTCAAGCGTGATGAGCGCAATCTAAAGCGCAAGGACGGCACTTTTGTGTCGGTTGAAATTGTGATCACGCCTCTGCCAAAAGGTGGCGTATATGGTTCGTGTCGTGACATCAGCGAACGTAAAAAAGTAGAGTCGGCACTGCGCGAAAGCGAAAACCGCTTCCGCCTGATGTTTGAGAGCACTGCCGATGCATTACTGCTCCTCGATCCCAAGATCGGTCAATTCGTCGATTGTAATCAGGCGACCATGGATATGCTGCGTTGCCATGACAAGAGCCAGATTCTTCCGCTACATCCCGCCAAACTCTCGTCACCGCACCAGCCGGATGGAAGGTCTTCTACCGAAAAGGCCGAAGATATGATTGCCACTGCCATGCGGAATGGCAGCCATCGCTTTGAGTGGATTCATTGCAGCGCCTATCGGGAAGATTTTCCGGTGGAGGTTCTGCTGACCCCGATCCTGATGGAGAATAAACAACTGATCATCACAACCTGGCGTGACATTACCGAGCGAAAAAAAGTGGAAACCGAGTTGCTCCTGGCAAAGTCGAACGCCGAGGCTGCAAATGCGGATAAATCGCGCTTTCTTGCCGCAGCCAGTCACGATTTGCGGCAACCCATTCAAGCCCTTAACCTGTTCCTTGATGTTTTGGGTGAGACCAATCTCAACCATGAACAACAACAGATCGTTCGCAATATGGAGGCATCCTCGGGCGCGTTAAGTGGGCTGCTGGATGCGTTGCTGAATATTTCAAAACTGGATGCCGGGATCGTCAAAAAGAATGAATTCCTTGTCGATCTTTACGAGATATTCCGGCTACTTGAAATCGAGTGCGCGCCTCTGGCGAAAGAAAAACATCTGCGCTTCAAATTATTTTTTCCGCAACGGGCGCTAGCCTTGCACACCGACCCAGGCCTGCTCCTGGTGATGCTGCGAAATATTGTCGGTAATGCGATTCGATATACGGAAAAAGGCGGAGTTCTTGTCGGCGCGCGCATGCATGGAAATCACCTTGTCTTTCAAATTTGGGATACGGGCATCGGGATTGCGCCGGAACACTTGCCAAGGATTTACGATGAGTTTTTTCAGGTCGATAATCGGCAGCGCGATCGGACGCAAGGACTTGGCATCGGGCTATCCATTGTCAAACGCCTGGCGCTTTTGATGGGCTATGAAGTCACCTGCCGCTCGCGCCCTGGCCGTGGAGCCGTATTCACGGTCAGCCTTCCCTTTGACAGAACAATCGATCTTGCAGGCAGGGTTTCTTCCGCAGCAATCGATCAGGAGATGCCGGTCGATGCTTCACGGTTGAACGGGCTGCATGTCTTTATCATTGAAGACGACACGCTGGTTGCAGAAGCACTTGCAGGTTGGTTGAAATCATTCGGTATCGAGGTGTCGGTCTTTGCCAATGGCCGCGATGCACTTGGCGACCGCAGAATTTCCGATGCTGACATTTATATTTCGGATTTCCGCTTGCCTGGTGACATTGGTGGAGTCGAATTGCTGGATGCAATTCAACACAGGCTGGCGCGCCCCATAAAAGGACTCATCATCACTGGCGATACGTCAACGGATAGTGTCGAGGCGCTGGCGTCCAGTCAATGGACTGTTTTCCATAAGCCGGTTGAACCGTTGAGGCTCATATCGGCAATTGCATCGATGTGGCAAAGTTCGCATTGAGCCCTTCAATACGGCTCAGGGCAGATAATTAACCCGCAACACCGCCGATACAGCCCGTTGGCGAGGCAAGGCGCCCCGCGTATAATGCGTTTTTGGCACTTTAGGATTGAAGATGCGTGTTCTCCACAAGGCGCTGACGTTCGATGACGTTCTGCTGATTCCTGCCCATTCCAATATTCTGCCTCGCGATGTCAGTCTCGATACGCGACTGACTCGCAAGATCGTTCTGCACATGCCGCTAGTTTCTGCCGCCATGGATACGGTGACAGAGGCGCGCCTGGCAATTGCCCTGGCGCAGGATGGTGGCATCGGTATTATCCACAAAAACCTGACGCCGAAGCAGCAGGCGGCCGAGGTTGCCAAGGTCAAGCGTTTCGAGTCGGGCGTACTCAAGGATCCGATCACCGTACCGCCGAGCATGAAGGTCCGTGAAGTGCTGGCCTTGACGCGTCAGCACAAGATTTC
>DAOLZE010000090.1:0-8644 GCA_035426125.1 Rhodocyclaceae bacterium | reverse complement strand
GACGCAGCACAGGCAGGGCGCAGGGAACGTGGCGCGGCGAAGGGCAGGGTCATTTATTTCTCGCCACAGGGTCGCCCGCTGACCCATGCGCGAGTCATCGAGCTGGCGCAGTCGGATGGTGCGATTTTGTTGTGCGGCCGCTACGAAGGGGTCGATGAACGGTTGATCGAGCATTGCGTGGATGAGGAAATATCGCTTGGCGATTTTGTTCTCTCCGGTGGCGAAATCGCTGCGCTGGCGCTGATTGACGCGGCGGTGCGGCAGTTGCCGGGTGCATTGAACGATGCGGATTCAGCGGCGGAGGAATCCTTCGTTGCAGGCTTGCTGGAGTGTCCGCACTACACGCGGCCGGAAGAATATGCGGGAATGCAGGTGCCGGATGTGCTGTTGTCCGGCAATCATGAGAAAATCCGTCTCTGGCGCCTCAAGCAGGCGCTGGGACGAACCTGGCGGCGGCGCCCCGAGCTCATCGAGCAGAGGACGCTGAGTCGCGAGGAAGCAAAACTGCTGGAGGAATTCCAGCGGGAGCAGGTGCAGTAAGTAGTCGAACGTAAAGACGTAAATAAAAAAAGTGCGCGCATCAGCAAACCAGTGCAACACCGCTGCTCTGCGCGAAAGGCCAACGGCCATGACCAGTAATTTGAATCGGAGCTAGCAAATGAACCTGATCGAACAACTCGAAAATGAAGAAATTGCCCGTCTCGGCAAGACCATTCCCGAATTCGCACCCGGCGACACCGTCATCGTCCAGGTGAATGTCAAGGAAGGTACCCGTGAGCGTACCCAGGCGTATGAGGGCGTGGTGATCGCCAAGCGCAATCGCGGCCTGAATTCCAGCTTCATCGTGCGCAAGATTTCCGCCGGTGAAGGCGTCGAACGGACGTTCCAGACCTACTCACCGCTGATCGCCAGCATCGAAGTCAAGCGTCGCGGTGCCGTTCGTCGCGCCAAGCTCTACTACTTGCGCGAGCGTTCCGGAAAGTCGGCACGTATCAAGGAAAAGCTCGTCAGCCGCAAGGCCTGAGCGCTTTTCATATGCCAGAAAATGGGCCGGACGCCATAAGAGGCGGTCCGGCCTTTTTCATTTTTGCAACGCCCGGCGTATCATGACGGCATCCTGACTCATCCCGTAGAACTTGCACCATGCAGGTTCCGGAAAATTGCCAGACCCCCCACAAAAAGCCCCAGGGTACATGCAAAAACTGCATCGACTACTATTGATTGCCGCACTGGTAGCGATCTACCTGTTTGGCTCATATGCATCCCTGAAGGCGGGGCTGACATGGGATGAGCTTCCTGAATACTTTACGTTTCTTGCGAATGTCACTGCTGTTCATGGGCTTTTGCATGGTGACATCACTGCATACAAGGAATTATTGAACTTCGGTGACAGGTATTACGGCATCGGCTTTCATGTGCCTGCGCACTTCATTCAGCAGTTGATCGAAAAGCCCGTCGCCGGTTATTTTGACATTACCCGGGACACCGCATATTTTTTATCCAAGCACTGGGTTGTCTTCAATCTGTTTTTCTGTTCCGGAATCCTTGTCCGAAATTTGATGCGCCAATTCACCAGCGACGAGATTTTCTCAAGCTTGGCGGTAATCTGCTTTTTACTATGGCCCTATGTATTCGGGCATGCCATGATCAACGTGAAGGATATTCCATTCATGTTTGCGTGGCTTCTTTGCACAAATTATTCCTTCTCCATGGCCCGCCGATATTGTGATGGGCAGACCATCGGCCGCCTGTCGATTCTTCTACTTGCAATCTTTACCGGCTGGCTCTTTTCGATTCGTATTGCCGGCATACTGGTTTTATTTCAATACATGATAATGGCATTTTATTTGCGTGGCGCCAGACGCAGCAGTGAATCGCTTCAAGTGGCTTTTCCTGCTGCACATATTCCGTTGTTTGCAATCTGCCTGGCATTCTTTGTCTATGTGGCCTACCCCGTGTTCTGGATGAACCCTTTCGAGGTGTTCAATGCCATTGCATATATGAGCCACCATCCCTCTGGTGAGTTGAACGTCTGTACACGCACATTTGACATATGCATGCATGGCAAGTCACCAATCACCTATATTCCTCTGTGGTTGTCGGTAAAACTCCCAGTGGCCATTATTGCCGGCTATCTGATACTACCCATGGCATTGATGAGAATGACCGGCAGGAATAATGGCATCGATTCACGCTTGTTCAAGACGGCATTGCTCACCTCATTGTCGATTCCCCTGCTTCTAATCGTCAGGCACGTTTCTCTGTACAACGAGATTCGACAGCTCCTGTTTTTAATGCCTTTGTTCTATTGTGTCGGGATGGTGTCCTTGTATATTGTGTCAAGAAAGATCGCCATTGCAGCACTGCTGGTCAGCATCAGCATCTTTATTGCCGATCAATATCTGGCTTTCCCGTATCAATATATCTGGTTCAACGAGGTTGCCAGGCAGTTCAAGGTCGAAAAGTATTTTGAAATCGATTATTGGGGGGCTTCCGGAAGGGGTCTAGCCAACCAGTTGACCGTTGCGGTGAAACGTGTCGGTCCGGTCAACTGCCTCTATGCGGATCCGTATTTGCTGACACTACCTTTCCTCGGCAAGGAATTTACTGGCTGCTACCGGTGGCTTTATGATCTGCCTCCTGACAGCCCGCGGCCTTACCTTACTGCGTCATTCTCAAAAACTACCCGTATCGTTAATTGCCCAGAGATACTGCGCGAGAAATTCAGACTATTTCTTGGGAATGGCGACATCACGGTCGGCAGTATTCGCTATTGTCAGTAGCTGCCACCAGGGGGGTTATGAAAGCAGTGGGTGGCCGGGAAGAGAATGGGTGGCCAACAGAAGGATATGGAAATGACATTGAATGATCGTATGAGGACAATGGAGCGGCTGTTTTCTGCCATGGCTTTGGCAATCATTTATCTCTTTGGTTCATACGCATCCCTGAAGGCAGGGCTGACATGGGACGAGTTTCCTGAGTTCTATACGCTGATTGTGAATATCAAGGCCGTCCATGGACTCCTGCATGGCGACATGAATGCGTACATGGAGTTTTTGGCCAATTCTGAAAAGTATTATGGAACTGGCTTTAGTTTGCCTGCGCACTTCATTCAGCAGGTGATTGAAAAACCTGTCGCCAGTTATTTTTGTATTGACCAGGGTAACGCTTATTTGCTATCCAAGCACTGGGTTGTCTTCAACCTGTTTTTCTGCTCCGGAATTCTTGTCAGGAATTTGATGCGCCAATTTACCGGCGATGAAATATTTTCAAGCTTGGCGGCGATCGGCTTTTTGTTGTGGCCCTATGTATTTGGCCATGCCATGATCAACGTGAAGGATATTCCGTTCATGTCTGTGTGGATTCTTTGTACCTATTATTCATTTCGACTGGCTGCCAGATATGATAACAAACAAGTTGTCAGCCATCTGTCGATCTGTCTACTTGCAGTGTTCACAGGCTGGCTCGTGTCGATTCGTATCCCCGGTCTTCTAATTTCTGTGCAATACATGATCACGGTAGCCTGCGTCTGGAGGGGAGGTAAGCCTGCACTCGGGCAGGTTGTCGTCCTGACAAAGCATGTCGTGGTGTTCATGATCTGCATGAGCCTATTCATTTACGTTGCCCTTCCCGCTCTCTGGCTGGACCCTCTGGATATATTCAATGCAATTCAGTCAATGAGTCACCACGGTCATGGTGAGCTGAATGCTTGTTCACGCACATTTGGAATTTGCATGAAAGGGGCGCCACCAGTCTCTTATATTCCCTTATGGTTATCTGTGAAGCTTCCTGTGGCCGTTCTTGCCGGCTACCTGCTGTTGCCATATACATACATAAGGCTAGCCGGAAAAGGGGGCGGATTACCTGTGCGTCTATTCAAGGCAATGATGTATACATCATTGTCGATTCCCGTTCTTTTGATGGCCAAGCACGTTGTTATGCACAACGAGATTCGGCATATCCTTTTTTTAATGCCTTTGTTCTACTGTGTTGGGATGGCGTCCTTGTATCTTGTGTCAAGAAAGATCGCCATTGCATCGCTGCTGGCCAGTATCAGCATCTTTATTGCCGATCAATATCTGGCTTTTCCTTATCAATATGTCTGGTTCAATGAGGTTGCCAGACAGTTCAAGGTCGAAAGGTATTTTGAAACTGACTACTGGGGTGCGGCAGGAAGAGGCCTGGCCAACCAATTGAACATTGAGTCGAAGCGTATAAGTCCGCTCAATTGCATCTATGGGGACCCGGATTCCTTGATCCTGCCCTTTCTCGACAACGATGCCGCTAAATGTTTTCAGGGGCGTGGTGGTCTGAATTCAGACCCTCCTCGTCCCTACCTTGCCGCCTCGTTTTCCTTGAGTAGTTTTGTCGTCAATTGCCCGGAGATCTATCGGGAAAAATTCAAGCTATTTCTGGGGAACGGCGACATCACGGTCGGCAAGATTCAATACTGTAAGTAATCGCCATATTTTGGTGGCCATCGCCCGGCAGTCCGGAGCCGGGAGACTTTGAGTTGCCCGCAGGTGGAATCAGCTGCGCTTGTCCTTCTCGATCAGCGCATAGGCCGAATGATTGTGAATGGATTCGAAGTTTTCCGACTCGACGATGTAGGCATCGATGCGCGGATCGGCATCGAGGACACCGGCGACATCGCGCACCATGTCCTCGACGAACTTCGGATTGTCGTAGGCGCGTTCGGTGACATACTTTTCGTCGGGGCGTTTGAGCAGGCCGAAGAGTTCGCAGGAGGCCTGGCTCTCGGCCATTTGTACGATTTCCTCGATCCAGACGAATGCATTGGTGGTCGCTGTGATGGTGACGTGGGAGCGCTGGTTGTGGGCGCCGCGCTCTGAAATTTTCTTCGAGCAGGGACACAGGCTGGTTACCGGAACCACCACTCCGGTCGATTGGCGATACTTGCCGCCCGGCAGAATTTCGCCGACCAGGCTGACCTGGTAATCCATCAGGCTGCGCACGCCCGACACCGGTGCGGCTTTGCTGATGAAGTAGGGGAAAGTCATTTCAATCTGACCCGTCGCAGCTTCGAGGCGTACCACCATGTCGCGCAGCATGGACTCGAAGTTCTCCACCGAGAACTCGCGTTCGTTGGTGTTGAGGATTTCGACAAAGCGCGACATGTGCGTGCCCTTGAAGTTGTGTGGCAGGCCGACATACATGTTGAATTCGGCGATGGTGTGCTGTACGCCACCGCTCTTGTCGAGCACTTTGACAGGATGACGGATGCTCTTGATGCCGACCTTGTTGATCGGCATCAGGCGGGTATCGGTGCTGCTCTGGACGTCTGGGATGGCCATAAAGTCAATGTCTCTGCTGTTCATGAGGTGCGCTCCTGAGGTCGGCAGGGGAAGTCCCTTGAGCCTTGATCCGGAGGCAGTCTAGTATTCCCGACAAAAATAGTCAAGTATTTAAATTGGTATCCTGTGGTGTGCCGTTCAGGGCAGATGAAACGCTGGCAACAATGCCTTTGGCATCAAGACCGAGTTGTGCCAGCAGTGTTGGCGTGTCGCCATGATCAATGAAGCGGTCAGGCAGGCCAAGGCGCAGCAGGGGAACCGTCAGTCCGTGGCGCTCCAGGCAGCGGGCAATTTCTGCACCGGCGCCACCGATGACGGTGTTTTCCTCAAGGCTGACAAACAGCGCATGATCGGCGGCCAGTGTCTTCAGCAATGTTTCGTCGAGCGGCTTGACGAAGCGCATATTAACCACCGTTGCATCGAGTTCTTCAGCGGCGGCGAGTGCCGGTGTCAGCATGCTGCCGAAGGCCAACAGGGCGATGCGCTGCCCAGCCGGTTTGTCCTCCTGCCTGATTTCACGGCGTACTTCGGCCTTGCCAACCGGCAGTGTCTCGAGTGTGGCATCAACCGCCACGCCGGGGCCATTGCCGCGTGGATAGCGCACAGCGCTCGGCCCTTCGTGGCGGTAGGCGGTGGTGAGCATTTTTCGACATTCGTTCTCGTCGCTCGGTGCCATGATCAGCATGTTCGGCAGACAGGTGAGATAGGACAGGTCGAAGGCGCCGTTATGCGTTGCGCCATCCGCACCGACCAGTCCACCGCGATCAATCGCCAGCATCACCGGCAGGTTTTGCAGGGCGACGTCGTGAATCCATTGGTCGTAGGCGCGTTGCAGGAACGTCGAATAAATTGCCAGAACTGGGCGCATACCTTCGCAGGCGAGGCCGGCGGCAAATGTCACGGCGTGCTGCTCGGCGATCCCAACATCATGGTAGCGGCGGGGGTGCTGCTGCGCGAAGTTTCTCATGCCGGAGCCCTCGCACATCGCCGGTGTGATGCCGATCAGATGCTCGTCCTGCGCCGCCATATCGCACAGCCAGTCACCGAATATCTGTGTGTACGTCGGCTTGACGGTTTTGCCTGGCTGAGGCTGAATTCCGCCAGCCGAATCAAACTTCGAGACGCCGTGGTAGAGGATCGGATCGGCTTCTGCGAGCTTGTAGCCCTGACCTTTGCGCGTGATGATGTGGAGGAATTGCGGGCCGCTCAGTTCGCGCAGATTTTGCAGAGTCGGAATCAGCGATTCCAGATCGTGGCCGTCAATCGGGCCGATGTAGTTGAAGCCCAGTTCCTCGAACAGGGTTCCCGGCACAATCATTCCTTTGACATGCTCCTCGGCGCGCTTGGCGAGCTGAAGCATCGATGGCACGACCGACAGCACTTTTTCGCCGGCCTTGCGCGCGGCGTTGAAAGTGTGGCCGGAAAGCAGACGCGCCAGATACTTGTTGAGTGCGCCGACCGGCGATGAAATCGACATGTCGTTATCGTTGAGAATCACGAGCAGATTTGCGTCGATGACG
This sequence comes from Rhodocyclaceae bacterium, assembly GCA_035426125.1. Lineage (GTDB taxonomy): Bacteria > Pseudomonadota > Gammaproteobacteria > Burkholderiales > Rhodocyclaceae > Sterolibacterium. The sequence goes on along the minus strand of DAOLZE010000090.1, from coordinate 1,809 downwards.
CCGGCATTGTTGAGTGCCTCGAAAGCCTGTCCGGCGGACATTGCGCCATCGCCGATGATGGCGACGACGCAGCGTTCCTCGCCCTTGTTGCGCGCGGCAACAGCCATGCCGAGCGCTGCGGAGATCGATGTCGACGAATGTCCGACGCCGAAGGTATCGTAAGGGCTTTCGGCGCGGCGCGGAAAGCCTGAAACCCCATCCTGCATACGCAGTTTTGCCATGCCGGCCCGGCGGCCGGTGAGAATCTTGTGCGCGTATGTCTGATGGCCGACATCCCAGACCAGCCGGTCATGCGGCGTATCGAAAACATAGTGCAGGGCGACGGTCAATTCAACGGTGCCGAGATTGGACGACAGATGGCCGCCGGTTTTTGCCACCGATTCGATGAGGAACGTACGCAACTCCTGCGACAACTGTGTGAGCTGACCACGTTCAAGGCTGCGCAGGTTTGCGGGGCTGTCGATGGTGTCAAGAAGTGGCGTACTGGGCATGATGTGCGGATGGTGATCTGATGACCTTGCGGCTGTCAGAATTTGCGATCGACGATGAAGTCGGTGAGTTCGTTGAGGCGTTGTGCAGCCGTACCAAACGACGCCAGCGCAGCATGCGCTTCGGCGCGGAGCTCGGCGGCCTTGGCTCTGGCCTGAACCAGACCGAGCAGGCTGACATAGGTTGGCTTGTTCTGCGCGGCGTCCTTGCCGGCGGTTTTGCCGAGTGTCGCGGTATCAGCTTCACTGTCGAGAATGTCATCGACCACCTGAAACAGCAGGCCGATGACATTGGCGAAATGGTCGAGATGTTTCTGCTGCTCCGCACTCAGTGGTGCGCCGCATGCAGCTCCGAGCAAAATCGCGGCGCGGATCAGTGCGCCGGTCTTGTGGATGTGCATGAATTCCAGCTCAGCCAGCGACAGCGGTTTGTTGACCGAATCCAGATCGATTGCCTGGCCGCCGGCCATGCCGCGTGAGCCGGCAGCGTGGGCGAGCAGTCCCACCATGGACAGGCGGCGCGCAGCGTCAATGTCCGGTAATTGTTCGGCAAGCAGCTGGAAGACCAGTGCCTGCAAGGCATCACCGACCAGCAGGGCGGTCGCTTCGTCGAATTCGACATGGCAGGTCGGTCGACCACGGCGCAGGATATCGTCATCCATGCAGGGCAGGTCGTCGTGCACCAGCGAATAGACATGAATCAGTTCGACGGTCGCGGCGACGATATCGAGCCGCTCTGTTGTGGCGTTACTCAGCGCACCTGCCGCGTGACAGAGCAGCGGGCGCACGCGTTTGCCGCCACCCAGAGCGGCATAGCGCATCGCACGGTGCAGACGTTGCGGAGAGAGGCTGGCGGCCGGCAGCAAACGGTCAAGCGTCGTTTCGCTGCGCTGCTGCAGGGCGCTCATCCAGGTGAGAAAGTCCATGATGTCCGGCTCAGTGACAGGCGTCAAACACATCCGCATCCGTCATGCCGGCTTTGCATCAGTGAGTGTCAGATCGCGCAAGCTGCCGTTTTCAAGAATCTGCAGCTTCTGTTCCGCAGTATTCAGCGCTTCCTGACAATATTTGAGTAGCGCAGCGCCACGCTCGTAGGCGGCCAGCGATTCTTCCAGGGGAAGTTGCTGCGACTCCATATCGCGGACGATACTTTCGATCTCACCAAGTGCGGCTTCGAAAGTGGCGGGAGGGAGATTGCGGGTGGTCTTGACCATGTCTGGGGCGCCAAATCGACAAGCGGCGCGGGAGAGTTTTCGGCGAAGTCGAGAAAATAACGCATTCTGCGCACTCCGGTCAAACTTCGCGGCAAATTTTTCTGTTT
>DAOLZE010000089.1:0-8685 GCA_035426125.1 Rhodocyclaceae bacterium | reverse complement strand
CGCTAGGCAGCCTTTACGCCATCGTCGCGCTGGGCTATACGATGGTGTACGGCATCATCCAGCTGATCAATTTTGCCCACGGCGAAGTGGTGATGCTCGGCGCGATGATTGCCCTGTCGGTGATCGGTGCAGCATCCGGCAGCGGCGCACCGCCATTACTCGCGGTACTCGCCGGAGTGCTTGCCGCAGTTCCAGCCTGCATGCTGCTCGGCTACCTGATGGAACGTATCGCCTATCGTCCGCTGCGCCGCGCACCGCGTCTGGCGCCACTGATCACCGCCATCGGCGTATCGATCGTACTGCAACAGGTGGCGATGATGTTCTGGAGCAGAAATACGCTGGCATTTCCACAGATCCTCCCACTGCACGTTTATGAAGTTGCCGGCGCCAGCATCAGCGCATTGCAGATCGTCATCATCGCAATCTGCCTGTTGATGATGGGTGGTCTTGCACTGATCGTCTATCGCACCCGGCTCGGTGCAGCGATGCGCGCCACGTCGGAGAATCCGGACATCGCGCAATTGATGGGTATCGACGTCGACCGTGTGATCGCCGTAACCTTCGTCATCGGCGCCGGACTGGCGGCGGTGGCCGGCCTGCTGATCGGCATCTACTACGGCGTGGCGCACTACACGATGGGCGCGACGCTGGGCATGAAAGCCTTTTCGGCGGCGGTGCTCGGCGGTATCGGCAACATTCCCGGTGCGATGCTCGGCGGCCTGCTGCTCGGTCTGGTCGAAGCGCTCGGCACCGGCTACATTGGCGACCTCAGCGACCTGTGTCAGTACCACTGGCTGGCAACGCTGTTCGACGAGCGCTGCGCCAATGGCGGCAACCTGGTGCTGTTCGGCAGCAACTACCGCGACGTGTTCGCCTTCGTCGTGCTGATTCTGGTACTGGTATTCCGCCCGTCGGGGTTGCTCGGCGAGCGCGTCGCGGATCGGGCATGAACGTGAAAGCTACAGCTTCAACCCACTTTTCAAAAAACATTGGCGTCATTCTCTTGGCGCTGGCATTGATCATGCTGCCCTTCGCGCTGTCGGCGGCAGGAACGGCCTGGGTGCGCATCGCCAATCTGGCGATGCTGTTCGTTTTTCTTTCGCTCGGCCTCAACATCGTTGTCGGCTTCGCTGGCCTGCTCGATCTCGGCTATGTAGCCTTCTATGGCGTCGGCGCCTACGTCTATGCGCTGCTTGCCTCACCGCAATTCGGCCTGCATCTTCCCTTCTGGATCATCCTGCCGATCGGCGCGGCGCTGGCAGCATTCTTCGGCGTACTGCTTGGTGCGCCGACGCTGAAACTGCGCGGCGATTATCTGGCCATCGTCACCCTCGGCTTCGGCGAAATCGTGCGCATTTTTCTCAATAATCTCTCGCAGCCGGTCAACATCACCAACGGCCCGCAGGGCATCAGTCAGATCGATGCCGTGCACGTCGCAGGTATTAACTTCGGGGTTAACGACAGTCTGTTCGGCCTGACCATCAGCGGGCCGATGAAATATTATTTCCTGCTGCTGGCACTGTTGCTGCTGATCATCGCCATCAACCTGCGCCTGCAGGATTCGCGCATCGGGCGCGCCTGGGAAGCGGTCCGCGAAGATGAAACTGCGGCGCGCGCTATCGGCATTAACACCACGCGCATCAAGCTGCTGGCTTTCGCCATGGGCGCCTCGTTCGGCGGCATCGCCGGCGGGATGTTCGCGGCGATCCAGGGCTTCATCAGTCCGGAGAGTTTCGTGCTCAGTGAATCAGTGATGATTCTGGCGATGGTCGTGCTTGGTGGGATGGGCAACATCTGGGGCGTCATTTGCGGCGCGCTGCTGCTGTCCTTTGTACCCGAAATGCTGCGCTATTCGGTAGTGCCACTACAGCAGACACTTTTTGGGCACCTGCTGGTGGAACCGGAAGTCATCCGCATGCTACTGTTCGGTCTTGCCCTTGTGCTGACCATGCGCTTTCGTCCAGCGGGTCTTTGGCCACAGCGGGTGCGGCAACGGAAACCCGGCCACCGGATTTGATTTTGGCCACTAAAATTTCAGCAACCCCCATCAAATGCTTCAACCAATTTGATGATTTGATAATTTACCTGGAGTATTCATCTTGATCAGCAAATCTTCCACCATCAGCATCGCCGTCACCGGCACACTGGCTACAATTGCCCTTGCCATGCCACTTCCCGCGCTGGCCACCAACGGCTATTTCCAGCATGGCAACGGCGTCAAATCGCAAGGCATTGCCGGCATCGGTATCGCCCTGCCGCAGGACGGCCTCGCTGCAGCGACCAATCCGGCTGGCCAGGCTTTTGTCGGTGATCGTGTTGATCTTGGCCTGAACTGGTTCGCCCCGAAGCGCGGCGCCGAAGTCGTCGGCAATCCGATGATCAGCGGCAACTATGAAGCCAACGAAACACGTAACTTCTTCATTCCCGAATTTGGCTATGTCAAACAACTATCGCCGACGCTTGCTGCCGGTGTGGCCGTGTATGGCAACGGTGGCATGAACACGGATTACTCGCGCAACCCTTTCGCCGGCTTTGGCTCGACTGGCGCGTCCACCATGAATCTCGAGCAACTGTTCATCTCGCCGGCACTGGCTTTCAAGGTGACGCCGCAGCAGTCATTGGGTATTGCGCTTAACATTGCCTATCAACGCTTCTCGATCAAGGGCCTGGGTGCCTTCGCCACTTCCTCGGCCGATCCGGCAAATCTCACTGACCGCGGGGCCGACAGCAGCACTGGCGCTGGCGTGCGTCTCGGCTGGACCGGGCAGGTCACACCGACACTGACGCTGGGTGCAACCTGGGCATCGAAGACGCGGATGGGCAAGCTCGACAAGTACCGTGGTCTATTTGCCGAACAGGGCGGCTTCGATATTCCCGCCAACTACGGCATCGGTGCTGCCTGGAAGGCGACGAATGCGCTGACGCTGGCAGCCGATGTGCAGCGTATCGAGTACAGCGACGTACAGTCGGTCGGCAACCCCATCGCTAATCTATTCGCCGGCAACCCGCTTGGCGCGAACAATGGCGGCGGCTTCGGCTGGCGTAATGTCACGGCCACCAAGATCGGCGCGAGTTACGATGTCAGCCGTGATCTGACGCTGCGCGTCGGCTACAGCCACAATACACAGCCCATTCCCGCCGATCAGACGCTGTTCAACATCATTGCTCCCGGCGTCATCAAGGAGCACCTGACCCTCGGCGGTACCTGGAAAACCGGCAACAGTGAAGTCAGTGTCGCCTACACCCATGCCTTCAAGAATACGGTCAAGGGCAGCAATTCCATTCCCGCGATACCCTTCGGCGGTGGTGAGGCAAACCTGCATCTGGAGGAAAACATCCTCGGCGTTGCCTGGGGCTGGAAGCTATAAGCTTTTCGTTGTCAGCAAGACAACACGGCAAGGATGAAATATCACGCCTCCCCGGCCAAACCGGGGAGGCGTGATTCATTTGATTTCCACTGCTGTTAAATACTGCGGATAAGTTACTCGGATAAACTTGCACTCTCTGTCCGGACAATTTCGACCGCCTCGGAATATGACGAATAATTTGCTCGAAGCCCATGCCATAGAAAAACGCTTCGGCGGCGTGCGTGCATTGAACAGTGTGTCGCTGACCATCCGTTGCGGCGAAATCTACGGTTTGATCGGTCCCAACGGCGCCGGCAAGACAAGCTTCTTCAATGTTTTGACTGGGCTCTACAGCGCCGACAGCGGACATTTCAAATTCGCCGGCGAACTGCTCGATATCTCCGCACCGCATCTCGTCGCTCAGGCGGGCATCGCTCGCACCTTCCAGAATATCCGCCTGTTTGCCAACATGACGGCGCTGGAAAATGTCATGGTCGGTCGCCATCTGCGCAGCCGCGCAGGCGTGTTCGGTGCGGTGTTACGCAATGCCGCGACGCGCACCGAAGAAGCAGCCATCGAGCAGCGCGCTGTTGAGCTGCTGCATTACGTCGGCATCGGCGACCAGGCCAATCGGCTGGCGTGTCACTTGCCCTATGGCGATCAGCGGCGTCTGGAAATCGCCCGCGCTCTGGCCACCGAACCGCAACTGCTGGCGCTCGACGAGCCGGCCGCCGGCATGAATATCGCAGAAACTGCCGCGTTACATACGCTGATCGAAGGTCTGCGCAACGACGGCATGACGGTGCTGTTGATCGAGCATGACGTCAAATTCGTCATGGGTCTTTGCGACCGCGTTGCCGTGCTCGATTACGGCGAGAAGATCGCCGAAGACATCCCCTCCGCAGTACAGCGGAATCCGTGTGTCATCGAAGCCTATCTCGGCGGCACACTGACGGAAATTGAAGGTACCGCCGATGCTTGAGGTCAACGATCTGCATGTCCATTACGGCGGTATTGCTGCGGTCAGGGGCATCAACTTCCGTGTCGGCAAGGGCGAAACCATCGCCCTGATCGGTGCCAACGGTGCCGGCAAGACCAGCACGCTGAAGGCCATCGCACGAATGCTGCCGCAGCCCGATATCCGTGGCAGCATCCGCCTGTGTGGTGAGGAAATTACCGCACTGCCCGCGCATCGCCTGATCGAAAATGGACTGGCGCTGGTGCCCGAGGGACGTGGTATTTTTGCCCGACTGACGGTCGCCGAGAACCTCGCGCTGGGCGCCTACAGCCGCAAAGACAAACTGGAAATTGCCACCGATCTCGAACGTGTGCACACACTGCTGCCACGTCTGAAGGAACGCACACGACAACTGGCCGGCACGCTCTCCGGCGGCGAACAGCAGATGCTGGCACTCGGTCGCGCCCTGATGGGCAAGCCACGCCTGCTGTTGCTCGATGAACCGTCGATGGGACTGGCGCCGATCATGGTGCAAAAAATCTTCGCCACGATCCGCAGCATCGCCGAGAGCGGCGTCAGCATTCTGCTCGTCGAACAGAATGCCCGTCTCGCGCTGGAAACCGCCAGCCGTGGCTACGTCATGGAAAGTGGCTGCATTACGCTCGGCGCCAGCGCCGCAGAACTACTTGCCGATTCGCGTGTGCGAAAGGCCTATCTTGGCGAGTAATTACGCAGGATGGCTGGCAAAGCTGAATACATCGGCGAAGAATTCTTCCTCCGGCAAACCCTGTGCAAGAAAATCGCGGCGCGCAGCATCGATCATTGGCGGTGCGCCGCAGATATACACCTGATGGCCGGACAGATCCGGAAAATCTTCGAGCACGGCACAATGGACGAACCCGCGTCGCGCCATCCAGGCATCGGCCTCTGAAGGCTCGGAAAGCACCGGCACATATTTGAAGTTGGCCTGCTGCGCCGCCCAGCGCTCGGGCAATGCTGCCAGATACAGGCCGGCGCGATCCTTCGCGCCCCAATACAAAGTCATCGGACGGGAAATTCCGGCATGGATGACGTGCTCGATAATGCTGCGAATCGGCGCAAAGCCTGTGCCACCGGCAACGAAAATGATCGGCTTGTCGGAATCCTCGCGCAGATAAAAACTGCCATGCGGCCCTTCGAAGCGCAGGATTTCGCGTTCCTTCATGGTGTTGAAAACATGCGTAGTGAATTGACCATCTGGCACCAGACGAATGTGCAGTTGCAGCAGTCCTTCCTCATGCGGCGCATTGGCGATAGAGAAAGCGCGGTGCTGTCCATCCTTGAGCAGAATCTCGACATACTGGCCAGCACGGAAGGCGAGCGGCTCATTGTTGGGTAGCTTGAGATGCAAGGCGATAACGTCGGGGGCAAGGCGCTCGATCTTCTGCACGCGGCAAGGGAGTGTCTTCACCGGATACGCCTGCTGCGCCGGGACTTCGCGACATTCGATGACGAGATCGGACAGCGGTTTGGCGCAGCAAAACAGGGCCATACCAGCGGCTCTCTCTTCCTCGCTCAGGGTCTTTTCCGGCGTCGCGCCGTGATCGACGCACCCTTCAATGACCTTGCCCTTGCAACTCCCGCAGGCGCCGTTGCGGCAGCCATGCGGCAATGTGTAGCCGGCATCAAGCGCGGCCTGCAATACGCTTTCATCATTCTCAACAGGGTATTGATGGCCGCTGGGTTGAATAGTGATCTGGTAGGTCATGAGATAATTGCGGGATGGAAAATTTATTGGTAATCGGCTACGGCGATGTGGCGCGGCGCGCCTTGCCGGAACTGGCGCGGCGCTATCGCGTGTATGCGCTGGTGCGAACAAAGGAAGCGCTGTTGCCAGCAAATTCAGCACATCCGAAACACCCACGCATCACAAGAATTTCCGGCGACCTCGATCAACCCGCCAGTTTGCGGCGCCTCGCCGGCATCGCCGACCTGGTTCTGCATCTGGCTCCACCGCCCGGAAACGGTGAACTCGACACACGCACACGACATCTGATCGCTGCCTTGCAACAGGGGAAAATTTTACCACGGCGTGTGGTCTACATCAGCACCAGCGGCGTGTATGGCGACTGCGCCGGCGAATTGATAAGCGAGACGCGTCGCGTTGCACCAGCCACGGCACGGGCGAAACGGCGCTGCGATGCCGAACAGCAATTGCGCCGTTGGGGTCAATCACGCGGCGGTCCGGTGATAAGCATCCTGCGCGTACCAGGCATTTATGCGGCCGAACGCCTGCCACTCGAACGTATTCGCCATGGTGATCCGGTGCTGTGCGCCACCGATGACGTATTTACAAACCATATCCACGCCGACGATCTGGCGCGCTGTGCACTGGCTGCCCTGCGTCAGGGTCGACCAAATCGCATTTATCACGCCAGTGACGATTCGGCGGGGCCAGCTTCGGGGGGGCTGCGCATGGCCGACTGGTTTGATGCCGTGGCCGATGCCGGCAAGCTGCCACGGCCGCGACGTATCAGCCGCATCGAGGCACAGACGCAACTTTCACCGCTTGTGCTATCGTTCATGGGCGAGTCGCGGCGGCTCGACAATACGCGCCTGAAGCAGGAACTGCGGGTGCGTCTCGCCTACCCCGATGTATTTTCCGGACTAGCGAAAATTTTTGCCACCCCCATGGAGGTATGACATGCAATTGTGGCTCAAGGCCTTTCATGTGATCTTTGTTATCAGCTGGTTCGCTGGCCTGTTCTATCTGCCACGCATATTCGTAAATTTGGCGATGGTGCCTGCCGACAGTTCAGCCGAACGGGAACGTCTACTACTGATGGCTGGAAAGCTCTACCGCTTCATGACGCCGCTCGGCATACTGGCAGTGGCGCTGGGCTTATGGTTGTGGTTTGGCTATGGCTTCTCGGGCGGCTGGCTGCATGCCAAAACTACGCTGGTGCTGGTACTGATCGGTTATCATTTTTACTGCGGTCGCCTGCTGGCTGCATTCGCCGCAGGACGCAACACGCGGAGCCATGTCTGGTACCGCTTTTTCAACGAATTGCCGGTGCTGATTATGCTGGCCATCGTGCTGCTCGTTACGCTCAAGCCATTCTGAACCTCTGACTATTTTGAAAAAAATCGAAAATTTCTTCGCGCCCTGTCCGCGCGGACTGGAGCCTTTGCTTGCCGAAGACCTGCGCGATGCCGCCGCCGAACATGTGCGGAGCGTCCCAGGCGGCGTCGAATTCAGCGGCAGCTGGGAAACCTGCTATCGCGTCAACCTCGAATCACGCATCGCCAGCCGCGTCATGTGGCGTGTCGCAACGGGCAGCTATGCGAAGGAGGACGATGTGTATCGTCTCGCCATGACGGTCGACTGGCCGACCTTGTTCACCGTCGAGCGTACTCTGCGGGTATACGTCACAGCGATCAAGTCGCCGCTGAAGAGTCTCGAATTCATCACCCTGCGTGTCAAGGACGCCGTCTGTGACCGCTTTCGCGATGCTTGCGGCCAACGGCCGAGCGTCAATACAGCGCGGCCCGATGTGCGCATCCACCTGTTTCTTACTGCGGACCGGGCGACACTGTATCTCGATACCTCCGGCGAACCGCTCTGGCAGCGCGGTCACAAGATCGCCAAAGTGGAAGCGCCGGTCAAGGAAAACCTCGCTGCCGGCATTCTGCGGCTGATCGGCTGGAAGCCCGGCGTGCCGCTCTACGATCCGATGTGCGGCAGCGGCAGCTTTCTCCTTGAAGCGGCACAGATCAGTCTCGGCGATGCGCCGGGGCTATCGCGCGAACCCGGTGAATTTGGTTTTGAGCGCCTGACCAACTTCAACACCGCGCTGTGGCAAGCGCTCTGCCGCGATGCCGCGCAACGCCGCGAAATGGCACCGTCATCGCTACCGATCTACGGCGCAGACATCTCCGCCGATGCCGTGGCACGGGCGCGGCAGAATCTCGACTACGCGGGCATCGGCGATCTGGTCGAGGTACACCAGGGCGACACCCTCGAACTGGCTCCGCCAGCGGGTGCCACAGGTGTCGTCATCGCCAATCCGCCGTATGGTGAACGCCTCGGCGAAACCGCCGAACTCGCAGCCCTCTATCCGCGCCTCGGCGATGCGTTGAAACGTAATTATGCGGGATGGGATTGCTGGTTTTTCTCGGCGGACACGGCCTTGCCGAAACTGATCGGCCTGTCGGTCAAACGGCGCATTCCGCTATACAACGGCCCGCTCGAATGTCGTCTGTATCAGTATCCGATGGTTGCCGGTGGCAACCGCAAGACGTAGGAACAATACCATTTCATTGCAAAATCAAGTGTGACGCGAAGGCGACAACACCCCGAAGGTAGTCCCTTAATGGAATTAAACGATGTAGAGCTGCTGG
>DAOLZE010000088.1:0-8691 GCA_035426125.1 Rhodocyclaceae bacterium | reverse complement strand
GGTGACGGCGACAAATTGTTCGAGCACTTCGTCCATGTCGCTGCGCGTCATCGCCTGCGGTATTTGCCCATGTTCGATGTAGGAGACGGCAGATGCCGCGATGAGTGGCCAGTTGTCTTCCGCCAGCGGCTCGTTACTGGCTTCCCAGCCGAGCTGTGTTGAGCCTTTCGGCCCGGCGTGGCCGATTTGCAAGCCGATTTTTGCTGCGCTGGATTGATGAACGAAGTCGACAATGCGTTGCCATGCCGTCATCTGCGCAAGATTCCAGAGCCCGGCGCAGCCTGGTGTGATGCGCGCCTCCGCAGAGATCGCTGTCATTTCCGTCATGACCAGTCCGGCACCGCCGAGTGCGCGGCTGCCCAGATGCACCAGATGAAAGTCGTTCGGCATCCCGTCGGTACAGGAATACATGGCCATCGGCGAGACAACGATACGGTTTTTCAGGGTTAATCCGCCGATGCGAAAAGGTGTGAACATCGGCGGTAGCGGCTGCCTTGGCGGCTTCTCGATGCCAGACTGCGCGGCCAGCCAGGTCTCGATACTGTCGACATAATCAGCGTCGCGCAGGCGGAGATTTTCGTGGCTGATGCGCTGACTGGAAGTGAGCAGCGAATAGGCGAACTGCTCGGGAGCCAGATGCGCGTAGCGGGCGACATTCTCGAACCACTCCATGCGGTTGTGCGCTGCGCTTTGCAGTCGAAGCACTTCCTGGCTGCGTTCCGTCTGATAGGCTTCCAGCGCTTCCGTAATATCGTGTTCGCCGCATGCATTGATGGCACGGCTCAGTGCAATGGCATCTTCCATCGCCAGCTTGGTTCCGGAGCCGATGCTGAAATGTGCGGTGTGCGCGGCATCACCAATCAGTACGGCATTCCGGTAGTGCCATTTCTCGCAGAACACGCGATGAAAATTCAGCCAGGCCGAACCGCGCGGATGACCGGGTTTGACCATCAGTGTGCTGCCTTGCAGATGCCCGGCGAAGAGTCGTTCGCAGAAGGCCGCCGAAGCTGCCGGATCGAGCTTGTCGAGCCCGGCGGCCAGCCAGGTTTCCTCGCGACATTCGACGATGAATGTGCTGGCGCCCGCGTCGAACGGGTAGGCGTGTGCCTGAAACCAGCCCCATTCGGTTTCCTCACTGATGAAAGTGAAAGCGTTGAGCTTGAGGGTACTGCCGAACCACAGATAGCGGCACTTGCCAACGTCGATGGCGGGTTTGAAATGCGCGGCGTGTTTGTCGCGGATGCGGCTGTGCGCGCCGTCGGCGATGACGATCAGATCGGCTGTGGAAAATGGAATATCGTCGATATTTGTTTCAAATATCTGGCTGACGCCGAGTTTGGTGGCGCGGGTTTGCAGGATGCCGTTCAGTTTTTTTCGGCTGATACCGCAAAAACCATGGCCGCCAGAGGTGATGCGGCGTCCCTTGAAATGAATGTGGCAGTCGTTCCAGTGGTGAAAATTGCGCGTGATTGCGGCGTGCGTCTGCGGATCGGCCCTGGCCAGATTGTCCAGTGTGGCATCGGAAAATACGATCCCCCAGCCGAATGTGTCGTCGGGCTTGCTGCGCTCGTATACCGATACGTCATGAGCCGGATTGGCCTGTTTCATCAGGATCGAGAAATACAATCCAGCCGGCCCGCCGCCTAAACAGACGATGCGCATGTAGGTTCCAGGTACAAAAAAATGTGAATATTTAGGCGTAAAGTATCATAGTCAAGGCTGTCGCTCAAGAGGAAATGACAGAGGAAATGACTTAGCCCGGAAGTGGTGAGAAGAAGTAGACTTGGCAACGATAATCCCTTATCCGGAATACAGGAAAGTTTCCTGAAAGGCCTTCCGTCATGTCCAAGCTGTTCGCGCTGTTTCTGCTGCTTTTTATCAGTCTGGTCGCGCCGGTGCGTGCCGACCAGGAGGCCGTATTGCGTTATGCGCTGACGGGGCGCGCGCAGGATACGCTGGAGTCGCTGGTGCAGCGTTTCAACGACGCACAGCATGGTGCAGCGCGGGTTCTGTTGCAAAATCGGCAGGGCATGAATGAGAACGCGCAGCGTCAACTGCCGCATATGGCACTGCTCGACACCGACGACAGCATGGCGTTTTTTCTGTCCCGTCCGCACTTCAAGCCGCTCTACAAAGTCATGCAGGAATCCGGCGAGTCGTTCGACACGAGGCGTTTTTTTCCGCTGATCTCGGCCGCCGTCGACGACGATCGGCATCGCATGCAGGCGCTGCCGATGGGCTTGTCATTGCCGGTACTGATGTGGAACAAGGCGGCCTTTCGCAAGGCTGGGCTCGATCCGGATCTTCCGCCGAAGACCTGGCAGGATGTGCAGGAACGCGCCGCCAGCCTGCACAAGGCTGGCGTCATGTGTCCGCTGACATCGTCGCGCTTCGCCTGGATACATCTGGAAAATCTTTCCGCGCAACATGACACCCCCATTCTCGTGCATCAGAAAAACGGTACGGTACAGGTCGAGTTGAACCAGCTGGTCGACATCAAACATATTGCGCTGCTGGCGAGCTGGCAGAAAAGTTTCTATTTTCAGTATTTCGGCCCCGCTACCGAGGCCAACCAGAAATTTCTTTCCGGGGAATGCGCCATGATCACCGGCGAGTCGTCGCTGTACGACGATGCGGTACGCAGCGGTCTCGTTATTGGCACAGCCGATCTGCCTTATTACGATGACCTGCGCGACATAACACCCGATCGTTTGCTGCCCGGCGGCGCGGCGCTGTGGGTGCTGGACGGACATAATCGGGAAGAAGACCGTGTCATCGCGAAATTTGTCAGTTTCCTGTTGCGCCCCGATGTGCAGCTTGACTGGCTGCACGGCACGACTTTTTTGCCGATGACCTCTGCGGTTTTCAGTCCGTTGAAAACCGCAGATTCCGCGCCGGTCCTGACGGAAAGCCTGCGCCGCCGACTTTCCAGAAACAGCCCGGTACGCGCCAAGCATGGCGCAGGACTTGACCGTTTGCACGGCATCATCAACGAGGAAATTGCCACGGTCTGGGCAAATACCAAGCCGGTCAAGGAGGCGCTCGACACTGCCATGTTTCGCGCCAATTCAGGAAATGTGCCGGCCACAATGCTTGCGCGATTGCCAGAGCAGTTTCCTGTTGTTATCACCGGAGTGCCTTGAGCATATACCGAACAACATGACGAAAAATTCATGGTCATATCCACGCATCATTGCGCATCGCTGCGGCGGTGCGCTTGCTCCGGAAAATACGCTGTCCGGCCTGCGTATGGCGGCACGGCTGGGCTTTCGCGCTGTCGAATTCGACGTGATGCTGAGTTCCGACAGTGTGCCGATGCTGATTCACGACGAGACCGTGGAACGCACCTGCAATGCCGAAGGCGCAGTGGCGGATATACCGTTGGCGATACTGCGTACGCTCGATGCAGGATACAAGCACCACCGCGCATTCGCTGGTGAACTGCTGTCGACGTTTGAGGAAGCACTGACTGTTTGTCAGGCTCTGGGTCTCGCCGCGAATGTCGAGATCAAACCGGCGTCTGGCCACGAAGAGGCAACCGGGCGGATTGCCGCGCAGGTCGCTGCCCGATTCGTCGCAGCGAACCAGATCGAAATTCTTTTATCCTCGTTTTCTTCAGCAGCGCTTTCTGCCGCCCGCCATGCCGCACCAGAACTGCCGCGCGCCATGCTGGTCGAGGATATTCCCGACGACTGGCAGGTGCGTCTGCACGATTTGTCATGCTGTGCCGTGCATTGCGCCGCGCAACACCTGCGGGCTGGACAACTTGCCGTAATCCGTGCCGAGGGAATCCCGCTGGCCTGCTATACGGTAAATTCTCCGGAACGCGCTGCTGAACTTTTTGCTGGCGGCGTCACCGCGATTTTCACCGACCGGCTCGATGTCTTCGCTGCGGATGGTAACCCCTGGCGCTGAACCCGGCAGATCAGGCTGCACGGCAACATACACTTACAAAGTCATGTGCGCGAATATGTGCCGGATTGCGTTAACCTTCTGGAGCACGTTGAAAGACCCGCCATCAAGATGGATCGTGGATCGTTGTGTTTCTGCTGCGTTCCTGCCTTGTTCCAGATATGGCGGCTTCATTCGAATTGCCCGATCCAGTTGCACCGGGAGGGCTGCTATGATGAGGTATCACTTTTGGGGATGATCAAGATGAAACGCACACAATTTTTTGCGATGTTGACCTTGACGGTTGCCGCAACCGCAATGCCACTTGAGACGATGGCGCAGGTTGCCATCATTCAGGATGTCACGGAATTTGCCAAGGTTCTGAATTATTCGCCGATCCCCGGACCGCAGATTGCGCGTCAGATATGTTCGCCGACGACCGTGATGCGCGAATCCGCATCCGGTAGCAACGCTGGCGGCGCCGTGGTTGGCGGTCTGGTCGGTGCGCTGGTTGGTTCGCGCTTCGGTGGTGGTCATGGCCGGGATGCCGCAACCGTCGCCGGTGCCATCGGTGGCGCAATGGTCGGCGGCAATGCAGGCTCCGGCCCGACGGCAACAACCTATCAGCAATGCAGCACGATCTATGAACCCGGCCCGCCTGCTGGATATCAGGTTACCTATGATTACAAGGGCAAGTTGCTGACAACGACAACGCGCACACCACCGGGGGAATATCTGCGAATCCATAATCGCGTGACGATCGAATGATCTGCGCCGACAGCCTTATACGGAATGCAGGCAAGAAAAAATGTGTAGAGATATTCCTCACTGGAGGTGCCAAATGAAAATCAGATCAATTGTGCTAGCCGGTATTGCTGCCGCAACGCTCGCTGCGATGTCGGCGCCGGTGTTGGCTGATCGCGGCGGTGGCGGACGCGGGTCTGTCCACGGTTCGAATTATGGGCATGGTGCCAGCTATGGGCATGGCGGCTATGGATATGGTGGCCATTTTTGGGGGCCGCTCGGTTTCCTGATGGGAACGGCGATTATCTACTCGGCTCTGCAACCACGTGCGGTCTATTATGAGCCGCAGGTCGTGTATACCCCGCCGGTGTATTACTATCCTTCAACAACGTATGTGCAGCCGTATATTCAGTCGGGTGATCAGATTGTCGGCCCGACCTATATCGCACCGCCTCCATCTTTTCCTCCTCCGCAATCTTCTATTTCGATGGGGCAGAATGTTCAGACCGGCCCCGGAGCATCCGGTGAGCAATGGTGGTATGTCTGCAGAAAACCGGCAGGATATTATCCCAATGTCAGGGAGTGTCCGAGCGGCTGGGAGAAGGTGCCGCCGGTTCCAGTGGATATATCGAAATAGTGTATTTCCCCCGCCTGTCTGGATTGCCAGGAAGCGGTAAGCGCAAGCGGTTCCAGAGAGCTTCAGGACGTGCCGGCGCTGCCGATTTCCAGACCGTTTCCGACGGCAACATGCGACATTCTGTTTCGACCGATTCGGTTTCGGCTAATGATGTTTTCTGCAAAATGTACGACATGAAAATGTATTTCGACCAATGTTTCACGTTTCGGATCGACAGATGAGTTTTTCAGAACACTCCCATCCTTTTTGGCAGGTTGGCTTCCGCCCCTTCTTCACCTTGGCCTGTATCGCCGGAATGATTCTGCCGGTACTCTGGGTAGCGATGTACATCGGCGCAATCGGTATCGCACCTGACACGCCATCGATCATCATGTGGCATTCGCACGAAATGTTTTTCGGCTTCGGCTGGGCTGTCCTCGGCGGCTTCCTGCTGACCGCCACCAGAAACTGGGTGCAGATTCGCGGCTATTACGGCAGGGCGCTGATGTACCTTGTTGCCGCCTGGCTGTTCGAGCGTCTTGGCATGTGGTTCGAGGCGAGCTGGCCGCCGTTGCTGTTTCGCATCTCCAGCAACCTGTTTCTGGTTTCGCTGGTCGCCATGCTTTTGTGGACGCTGATTCGCCATCGCAGTACCGACTCCTATCGGAACGACAATATTTTCTTCCTGATTGCGCTGCCAATTTTCATCGTGGCAAAGAATCTGATGCTCGATACCGACACTCTTCAGATCGGCTGGAGTATGACAATAGGACTGTTCCGAATAGCCTTTCTCATCATGCTTGAACGTACGCTCAGCCAGTTTATGAAGAACGTTTTCAAAGTGACGATTCTTTGTAATCCGTTGCTGAACGGGGCAATCAAGCTGTTAGGTGTGATGATGATTGCCGAGAGTCTGCTACCGGCACCACTCTCTGCCGGTGTGGCTCTGTTGCTGGCGATCCTGCTGGCCGGGCGCTTCATTTTCTGGTATCCACATCTCGCCCTGCGGCGTATCGATATCGGCATCATGTATCTCGGCTATCTCAACATCGTCCTGCAACTACTGCTTCACTTCCTCGGCAAGACCGGTGGATACGCGTGGATCGGTAGCGTATCCGTCCATGTATTTACCTTCGGTGTGATGGGCCTGATCATCCCGGCCATGCTGATTCGTATTACCAAGGGCCATACCGGCAGGCCAGTCGTCTTCGGCCGCGGTGACCGGGCATTGCTCTGGATCATGATCGCGGGATTGCTGCTGCGCGTTGTCGTACCACAGATACTCCCGGCCAACTATGCTGTATGGATTATTCTTGCCGCCATCTGCTGGTTCGTCTGTTTTGCTACGATCGGTTGGCGCTACGTTCCGTTTCTGTTTCTGCCGAGGGCGGATGGCAAGGTGATTTGAGCATGTGCGGTCGCTATGCCCGTTTTACCCCTCTTCAGGAATTCTGCCGCATGGCGGGCCTGCCGGCTAATGATCTGCAATGCGACGAGACAAGCCAAAGCTGGAATACTGCGCCAGGTACCGCGTGTGCGCTGATTCGCTGCGAACTCGACAGAGAGCCTGAACTGGATAAATTGATCTGGGGTCTGATTCCCCATTGGGCCAAACAGCGTCCCGCCGCTCGCCCGATCAACGCCAGGCTGGAGACCGCTGCAGAGAAGCAAATGTACAAACGTATATTCCGCTACAGGCGCTGCCTTGTTGCCGCCGATGGCTGGTACGAGTGGCTGTCGACACCTCAGGGCAAGCAGCCATATTTTTTGCGCTACCAGGACGCCCGGCCATTCTTCTTTGGCGGACTCTGGAATGAGTGGAGCGGACCGGATGGCGCTGTTACGACATTCACCGTTTTGACGCAGCCCGCATCGCCGGAGATTGCGCATCTGCACGACCGCATGCCGGTGATCGTACCGCCTGAGTATTACGCAGCCTGGCTGGACAAGGATGTGTCGCAACCGGCAGAGGTGTTTACGCTCTGTCGGCCACCAGCGCCCGGCGAGCTGCTGGCCCGCCGCGTGGCTACCGCAGTCAATCGCACGGATGCAAACAGGGTGGAACTCATCGCGCCAATATGATTTGCATGCGTCCGCAAAGTTTCTGCGGCAAAGCCCAGAGACGAAGCTCAAACGCAAGTGGGAGATCAGTCTTTCTCGTCTGGTTCGAAAAAAACCCAGCGGACATTCGGAAAGGCAAGTTTCAGGGCGTCTTGCACACTGTTGATCTCCGCAACCAGTCGCGAGGCGCTCTCGGCTTCGTGCATTCGCGCCTTGACGGCGACGAATAGATAGCTTCCCATCTGGAAGGTGATGACGTTATAAAGTTGTGCGATTTCTCCACGTGCAGCAAGCCAGTCTGAAATTGCCTGGCGGGCTTCCGGTGCAGCACTCTGACCAATCAGCAGGCCATGAATCTCGATACCGAGGAACACGGCGATAATCACCAGCAGTGAACCAACGGCAATGCTGCCCCAGGCATCGTAGGCAGGATTGCCGGTGATCATGCTGAGCAGCACGGCCCCAAGTGCCAGCGCCAAACCAGCCAGCGCGGCGATATCCTCACCCATAACGACGATCAGTTCAGATTCGCGGCTTTCACGAAAATAGCGCCACAGCGATACATTTCCGGCCTTCTCGCGAATCTCGCGGATACAGCCGCGCAATGACCAGGCTTCGAGGATAAAGCCGAAGGCCAGTACGCCGATGGCGATCCATGGATTTTCAAGCGGTTCAGGATGCGATAACTTGTGCGCGCCTTCGTAGATCGAGAAAGCGCCACCCATTGAAAACAGCAACAGGGCCACCATGAACGACCAGAAATAGCTTGCCTTGCCGAAACCGAGCGGGTGATCTGGCGTCGGTTCACGCCGGGCCTGCTTCAGGCCGAGCAACAGAAGTAGCTGATTGGCGCAGTCGGCACTGCTATGTACCGCTTCGGCAAGCATGGCCGAGGAGCCGGTATACACGGCGGCGATACCCTTGCTGGCAGCGATGCCGGCATTGGCGGAGAGGGCATAGATGATGGCGCTCATGGGGTACGTAGGAAGGTTTCTGTCATGGGGCCGGGATTCTAGACGATTCGTGGCTTTACCGGAATGTCGCCGATGCTAAAATCCGTTGGCAATTGAACTCGTCCTCAATGGTGAACTGCGCCAGCTTGAAACGCGTACCAGCATTGCTTGTCTGATCGATGATCTCGGCTACACAGGCAAATGCGTTGCCGTTGACACGACTTTGCAATCGCCCCGCTTTTGCCCAACCCATTGTTGCATGCGCCAAATATGAGCCTTTCTTTATGAAAGCACAAAATAGATCAGGCCTGACATACCTGTCCGCTTTTATATCGCTCTATATCTTGCTTTTTGTCATCGCGGTTTTGTTGGCCTTTGTGCGTCAGCCTTTTGGCGATATGTTTGATTGGCTTGCGCTTGACTTCT
>DAOLZE010000087.1:0-8723 GCA_035426125.1 Rhodocyclaceae bacterium | reverse complement strand
GTTCCGACTGCATATCCATGCCATAGACTTCCCAGTCGGTAGTTTCGATGATGCGCTGGGAGAGATGATGGCCGATGAAGCCGTTGACGCCGAGGATGAGCACTTTTTTCATGTTGCCTGTTTTCCCAGTCAGTAAAGCCAAGTCAATAAAACTAAGTCAGTGAAATTTTCCGGTTGCCGAAGCGGGAAATGAAAGCGCTGGCCGTGAGTGGTGCACCGTCGAGTTCCACGGTAAGTAGACGCAAGGCCCGGCCATCGCCGCAGTCGGCATAAAGTACGCCATTATCCTCGTAAATGCCTGGTTCTGGCGAGCGCGGCGGATGAAGGGCGTGTGGCGGCAGAAAGCTTCTCAGCACACGCAGTGCGCCGACCGGCGTATCGCTGAAGGCGCCGGGGTAGGGCGGGGCGACGGCGCGCACCAGATTGTGAATGGTCTGCGCCGGCTGATGCCAGTCGATGCGGCCATCTTCCGCCTTGCGACCGCCGAAGTAGCTCCCCTGCGTCAGGTACTGCGTCATCTCACGGGCGGTTCCGGCGACGAGCTGCGGTAGCACACGGTCGAGTGTGATTTCCGCAGCGACGGCGACCTTCTGGAAAACTTCATGGGCCGTGTCGTCGGGCAGAATTGGCACCGCTTGTTGCGCGACGATAGCGCCGGCATCCGGCTTTTCGAGCATGCGGTGCAGCGTGGCGCCGGTTTCTCGCTCACCGTGCAGCACCGCCCAATTCACTGGCACACGACCGCGGTATTTCGGCAGCAGCGAGCCGTGCATGTTCCAGGCACCACGCGGGGCGATTGAAAGCAGCGCCGGCTTGAGCATCTGCCGGTAGTAGAAAGAAAACAGGAAATCAGGTTGCAGCGCGGCAATTTGTGCAACGACGGCCGGATCGTTGACGTCGTCCGGTGTGATCATCGGAATGCCATGAAGTGCTGCGAGTTCGGCGACGCTATCGAACCAGATGGTCTCCTGCGGATTGTCGCGGTGGGTGACTACCAGCGCGACCTCCACACCATGCGCCAGCAGCACCGATAGACAGCGCACACCGACATTGTGGTAGGCGAAGACGACAGCGACGGCGCGCGTCATTCCTTGCGTTCCAGCACGGCGTCGATGAGATAACGCGGCCGGTGGCGCACCTGTTGGTAGATGCGTCCCACATATTCACCGAGCAGCCCGACGCCGAACAGCGTCAGACCGATGAGAAGGAAGGCGATACCGAACAGGGTGAACAGGCCCTCGGCCTCGGGGCCGACGACGATGCGACGGACGGCGAGCAGCACGACGAACATTGCCGAGAGTAGCGAGATGCCGATGCCGAGCATCGAGAACCATTGCAACGGCACCAGCGAAAAGCCGGTCATCAGATCAAAGTTGAGGCGGATCAGACCGTACAGCGAATATTTCGATTCGCCGGCATGACGCTCTTCATGACCAATGATGATTTCGGTCGGGCGCTGGGCGAAGGTATAGCCGAGCGCCGGGATGAAGGTGCTGACTTCCTGGCAACTATTGATGGCATCGACGATCGATCGCGAATAGGCGCGCATCATGCAGCCCTGGTCGGTCATCTTGATGCGGGTGATCTTTTCGCGCAACCGGTTCATGGCCCGCGAGGCGTAACGGCGGAAGAAAGTGTCCTGACGCTGCCGGCGAATGCTGCCGACATAGTCGTGGCCCTCGCGCATTTTTTCCACCAGCGCAGCAATTTCTTCTGGAGGATTCTGCAAGTCGGCATCCAGCGTGATGACGATCTGGCCACGGCTGTGCTCGAAGCCGGCCATGATCGCCATGTGCTGGCCGAAGTTGTTGGCAAACAGGATGACGCGTGTGACTTCGGAGCGCTGCTGGAACTGCTCGCGGAGAATCGCTGCCGAACGGTCGCGGCTGCCATCGTTGATGAAAATTACCTCGTAGGATGTGCTCAGCTGGTCGAGCGCTGGATAGAGCCGTTCGAACAACTGGGCAAGGCCGTCCTCTTCGTTGTAGACGGGGATGACGATGGAAATTTCCGGGGAGGGCATGGGGCGGGTTGGAAGTATTGTCGCTTTGTAGGCGCTTCGTTTGATAGGTTAACGCTTCGCTTCTTGTGTCAGTGTGCAGCTGGTTCGATGGCTTTTGGCAGGGCGTATATTGCGTATTGATATGGATGTTGCGGATTTTAATACAGATATCGGCTATTGCGCCGCAGCCGAGCCGCATGGCTCCAGCAGAACCACCGGGATTTTTCGCCAGCAGCAATCACGCCCATCCTGCCAATTGGGAAACACCGCAAGCAATCTTGGCCACAATTGGGTTTCTTCTTCTTCGCTGGCAATACGCAATGTCATTTTCTGAATGTTTCCGCGCTCTGCTATGGAAACTATCGGGTTCACACGCGCATTCGATAGCCAGAACGGGTCGTGAGAGCTTCCGGCATTGGAGGCGACCAGCACGACTCTTTCGCCGTCTCTCATGAAATAAACAGGTTGACTGCGTGGCTTGCCGGATTTGCGGCCAATCGTCGTCAATAAAAGTACCGGCCGCCCCATGAAGCTGTTACCCAGACGCCCCCGGCTGATCCTGAGTAGCCAGACGTTTCCCCAGGTAATTACTTTTCGACTGAGATTAAGTCGTTGCTCCTGTGAGCGTGTGTATTTCTTGTTCCTTCCGGTCGGTTCTCCCAGATCGCCCTTTTCACCGAGAACGAAAAGGTGAAGTATTCTGAAGAGATAGGTCTTGATCATTGAGCCAATATCAAACATGGGATTGCTTTCTGAAGCGGGTCATCGTGGCAGGGTGAAGATGGCTCGAGGTCGGTGAATTCATGGATTCAGCGGTGTATTGCTCAGTTTGTGTGCTTCAGCTTCGGATCCGCCCAGTCCGGCATGGGTGGAATCGGGCCGGTACTCCCGCCGTAGGTAAATTCTGGATTCGTTGAGTCGCAAGTGCACGGCAAACCGGTTTCCGTCGGTGCCGGTAGCAGGCAATGGCCGGCCGAAGTGATGCAGCGATTAGTTGGATTGACGGGCAGTTCGGCACCTTGCTTGCCATATACGCTGCCATGAGCGGTTGGCAGCTCCTGGGTATTACGCGGCGGCGGCAGCTTGTAGCGGTTGTCGCGACTGGCGCAACCAGTAACGAAGATCGTCGTGACGACGATGGACAACAGCAAACAACAGGTTCGTGCTGGAGTGGAAAATTGCATATTGAAAATCCCCCGATCAAGATGGTGGAATAATAAAAGAACAAGGTAAAAGAGTATTTTGAAAAGCCGCAGTTCGGATAATATGCTGAAAAACAGTCCGGATCATGCTGTATCGATGTTCCGTTTGCAGGCGTGAGACGAGAGGGTGCAAGCTGATGGTCAATCGCGATTTCATCGCATGGAGAACATTGCGAATGGGAGTGGGTATTGAACCCTGAATCCCGCAGTGTTCTTGCCTCCTTCGCAATTTCGCTGTTGCTCCATGGGTTGTTGATCTGGAGTGTAATGCGCTGGAATCCCGCACCGGTTGTGCCGATCATCCCAGCTACGCCGATGCGCGTGACCATGCGGGTGGTGGCCCCGGCGCCACCCAAGGAAGAACCACTGCCAGCGCCGCCAAAATCGCCGGTGGAGCCAGCCATCCACAGGTCAAGGGATCTGCAACGGATGGTATCGCCGCCACACCTGATCACGCGGTCGACGCCTTCACCACTTGTGGTTCCAGAATCGTTCAGCGTCCCTGAGCCGCTGCCGCCGCAGCACAAGATGAAGGCAGCGAGTGCGGTAGCGTCATCCATCGTTACTGGCGGCACCAGGAAAGGCAGCGTGTATGCACCGCCGGATTACGCCGAAAAGGTCAAGGTGCGGGTCAATGCTGCAATCGTATATCCGGCTGATGCAAAGCATTTTTTGCAGCAATGCTGGGTCGAGTACACGCTGATCGTCGACCGCAACGGCAGGATGCTCAGCTACAAGATCAACAACTGTGGTGACGACCGCCTTGACGCTGCCGCCGAGGCAGCGTTGATTAAAGGTGGACCTTACCCACCACCACCCGATACGGGAGCTTCAAGCTATGAAATATTTGGCGCCATTGTGTTCACACTGCACTGAAACTACCGCCTGTGCCGCGCATGGTGGCGCGCTTCACCTGCGCGATGTCAGGCGACGGACGGGTATCTTGTTGATGGCCTGCTTCGCACTTGTCGGCTGTCAGTCCACGAAACAGATCGTTCCCCGCTTGCCACCGCCAGTGCCGGTGCCTACATTTTCTTGCGACACAACCGCTCAGGAAATCATGTGCAGCGATGAAGCATTGGCTAGGCTCGACAAGGAACTAGCGACCATCTACCACCACCAGCTACGTCATAGCGACAGCATCGGCCGGGATCTGCTGGTCGCCGAACAGAAGCGCTGGCTGATCGGACGTGCAACTGCCTGCCAGGTGCCGACGCTGCGTCTCGACTATGCTGCACCGCCGAATCCCGCGCTGGTTTCCTGTCTGATCAAGGTATATGCCGAGCGCATCGTTGCCCTGAAGCAATGGCCGCAAAATTCATACGCTCCGCCTGCATCTACCAAGGGTAGTCTGACGCCGTATCGGTTGTCGGCCTATGTCGAATTCAGGCAGGCCGATGACCATGAACCGCAACTGTGCGCCGCACTGGCCGATGCCTTCAATGGTGTGTTGCGCAGCCGCGGCGATCTGGATATTCCGCACATTCCTGGCATGAGCGAACTCGCCGGTACGCATGGCGAGGAGGGTGCGAACGCGACCCACACCGATGCACCAAAGTTCTTCGTTGAACTGCGTGACGCCGGCCCTTACGCCGGCTATGCATTGCGCGCCGGTGCACTGAAGAGTAGCGATGGCCGTACGCTGCTTGACGAGGCTGCACTGGGAAACTGGATCAGGAGTCTGCCGAATCATGGTGGTCGCCCCAACAGCGCTGCTTCGCAAACCGGTGATTACGGTAGCGTCGATGTTTTCCGTTACTCGGATCGCACGCTGACGCTGCTGGCCGAGCCGTGGGGTCAATACTCGCCGGGTGCGCAAGGCGAATGGGCTTTCTCCGGCGTATATCAGATCACTTCCGCCGGCACAGTCGAACCGCTCTGTCTCTATCGAACCTACATGCGGCCGCCGCTGAAAAACGGCTTCGAGCGTTTGCCCACCTACAACGCGCTGCTGGCGTTGTTATCGCGGATTCATGGTACGCCTTCCGGCGAACTGGTCGGCGGCGATCTTCATGCGGAACATCTGCTGCATCTGGAAAGTCAGTGGCAGATACAAAATATGCCACTACTCGGCCTCGACGATGTCCAGCGACATGGCTGGTCCGGCTGGTTGCGCTTGCGCCACGACGCCGTGCTCGATGCGCTGTTCTCCTGGTCCGAGCGCAGCCTGCGCAACAAGACCGCATACCGCCACCTGCTGACGTTGTTGCCGGCTGCCGTGGAGGAGGTTTCCGACATCTACCAGCGTACCCAGCGCCTGACCGCCGACGATGCCCGCGAAGCCGCTAACCTGGCGGTGATGCGCGTGCTGGCATATGACGTATCCGACCTGTCCGGCAACGTAGTCACTTTACCGGATACTCTGGTGGCGGCCATGAAATATCGGGCGAAATATCCGATCGTCGCCAGCGAGTCAGACATTCAGCGCGACCGTGCCTATTCCGGTTTGTACAGCGCTGCCCTGAACGGCGCCGAGAAGGAAGTGATCGACGATCTCATCAAGTACGAATATGCCAATGGTAAATCACGCCAGACGCACGGCGCGGATGGTGAGACCGCATTGATGGCGGCGGTGGAGTCGCCAGAAATCGTCCAGCAGTTGCTTGCTGCTGGTGCCGGTGTAAACGAGGTGGATACGCAGGGCCGGACACCGTTAATCAATGCCGCCGAGATCGGTCAACCCGAATCGATACGCCTGCTGCTTGCGGCCGGTGCGCAGGTTGCTGCGCGCAGCAAGGCAAGTGACGAGGCGCCGTTGGGGATGAGTGCCTGCCAGTCGATTAAGGCCGATCTGCCGCCGGAAGATCGCATCGTGTTGCAGAAGATGTTGTGTACCGGTGCAGGGATAGCCGCACCATGACGCGGGTTATCTCACTCATCGGTTCTGGTTGAGTGAGCATGATGTACGCAGGACGATTTACTTCAGAACTTCTCGAATCGCCTGACACACCCGTGTCACATCGTTGTCCTGCATCGCCGGGAACAGCGGCAGCGTCACGGTGCGCGCGCCGGCATCCTCGGCGTGCGGGAAGTCTCCTGCCTTGAAGCCGAGCTTGCGGTACAGCGAGAACAGGTGCAGCGCCGGGTAGTGCACGCCGACGCCGATGTTGCGATCCTTCATGGCGGCGATGAAGTTAGCGCGGTTCGCGGCGTGCGGCAGGAGGATCTGGAACATGTGCCAGTTGGAATTTTCAAAATCCTCCGGCGGCAATTCGCAGCCGAGCGTGCGGTCGAAGCTGGCGAAATAACGCCGTGCCAGTGCGCGCCGCCGTGCGGTGAAGTCATCGAGATGCTTGAGCTGTCCGAGGCCGATGGTGGCGGCGATATCGGTCAGGTTAGCCTTGCCGCCGAGCACGTCAACGTCCATGCCGCCGTCCGGGAAGCGCTGTACGCCTTGCAGGCGCAGACGTTCGCAAACGGCCGGGTCGATGTCGGACGGCAGCACCAGCGCGCCGCCTTCGCCGGTGGTGAGGTTCTTGTTGGCGTGAAAGCTGAAAGATACGAAGTCGTTACCATCACCAAACGAGCTTCCAATGCGCTGGCCATTCCATGAGGCACCGAACGATTGTGCGGCATCCTCGATGACGCGCAGATTGTGTTGTTTGGCGATGGTATAGAGTCGCACACGGTCGACCGGCAGACCGGCCAGATCGACCGGGATCATGGCGCGCGTCGCCGGGGTAATCGCGGCTTCGATGGCGGAAAGATCGATATTGCGCGTCGCCGGGTCGATATCCACGAACACCGGTTTCGCACCGACGGCGAGGATGACGTTGGCGGTGGCGACCCAGGTCAGCGGCGTGGTGATAACTTCGTCGCCCGGGCCGATCCCCGCCAGACGCAGCGCGACTTCCAGCGTTGCTGTACCGGAACTGAAGGAGCGCACCAGGCGTCCGCCGCAGTAATCGGATAATGCCGTCTCGAAGGCCCTGACCTGCGGTCCGCTGGTGATCCAGCCGGAGCGCAGCACCGCGCCAACTGCGGCGATGGTTTCCTCATCGATGCTCGGCCGTGTAAACGGCAAAAACGTCTCAGTCATCGCTCAAAACTCTCCACTTACATCTCTCAACTCACAACTCAAAGTCACGATCGCGCCACCAGAAAAACGCCGACGACGATGATGCCGATGCCGAGCAGTTTTTGTGTGGCGAGTGGTTCGCCCAGCCATTGCCAGGCGATGAATGCGTTCAGGACATAGCCGATCGACAGCATCGGATAGGCAATACTGACCGGCACCCGCGACAACGCCATGATCCAGATGACGATACTGAATGCGTAGCAGGCGAAGCCGCCAAGAACATGCGGTTGGGATATCAACTTGATGGTGATCGGGATCGCGTTATCGAGATTAAATTCGAAATGCCCAACGGCGTTAGTGCCGGTCTTGAGCAGTAACTGGGCGGCGGCGTTGAGCAGCACACCGGTAAGAACGAGGGCAAAGCTGAGTGGCGTCATGGTTTCCTCACAATAATGCGGCGGCTGTCCTTCGTGACGAGGCGCATCGGCAGGTCTTCTTTGGAAAAATTCCGGTAAGTGTCCGGGTCCATCAGCGCCCAGGCATCCGGCGCGGCTTGCCATCTTTGCACGAAGGTTGCCTTGTCGCCGATAAATTTTTGTGGCTCCTGCTCGATGCCCATGCCGAGTTCATCCTTGTAAAAAACCATGGTGACGCTGCGCTTCAGATAATACGGAAAGCTCTGATCATAAATGTTGACGCTGAAAAAAGGTACATCTGCCTTGACCTGATCACGGATGCGCTCGACGATCTGCGCCGCGGAATTTGCTGGCGAAAGACTGCTGTGGCCGAGCAGCGTCAGTTGCGCAAACAGCATACCGCCACAGGCGAGGCTGAGTATGCTGGCGCGTGGCCGTTCGGCGCGGGCAAAGGCGAATGCCGCTACGCCGCCAGCCAACAGGACGATGCAGGCGGCGAGCAGCCAGGGGATGTAGTTTTCGTAGAGATCGGCGGGAACCTGGACGCTGCTCATCGAAACAACCTGTGGTGCAAGATACAGCCCGGATGCGGCCAGGCCGATGGCCGGTAGCGCGTGCCAGCGCAGCGCAGCGGGTTTGCGCCGGGCGAGGGCGGCGAAGTGCAGGCCGGTCAGCGCCGCCAGCGCAGGGAACAGTGGCAGGATGTAGGAGGCGAGCTTGGAGTCGGAAACCGAGAAGAAGCCGAACACCACCAGGCACCACAGCAGCAGGAAACGCTGTGGCTGGAACTGTGTACTGTCGTCGCGGCGCACGGCATTGGGCAGCATCGAGAGCAGTGCTGTCAGCCACGGCAGCACGCCAATCAGGAGGATCGGGATGAAGTACCAGATTGGTTGATAGCGACCATGATCCTTGGTGAGAAAGCGCTCAAAATGTTCGTGGATAAAGAAAAAATGGGCGAATTCAGGATTGACCAGCGACACGGCAATGAACCAGGGTGCCGTAATCGCCAGCAACAAGGCCAGTCCGGAAACCAGATGCAGTTTGCGCCAGATGGCGAAGTCGCGCTGCCACAGTGAATAGGC
>DAOLZE010000086.1:0-8968 GCA_035426125.1 Rhodocyclaceae bacterium | reverse complement strand
GCTTCGCCGCGATTGCCGGGCTGATTGCCGAATGGCAGCCCTCACATCTGATCGTCGGTCTGCCAACTTCGCCTGACGGCAGCGAGCACGAGATGACCAGACGTTGTCGACGTTTTTCGCGGCAGATCGAAAGCCGTTTCGGTTTACCCGTGACGCTGGTCGATGAGCGTTTTTCCTCCAGCGAAGCCGAAGTGCGGCTTGCGGAGGAGGGCCTGAACTGGCAATCCCGCAAACAGCGGGTCGATGCTGTTGCCGCGCAGATTATTTTGCAGGATTATTTCGATGCCCAACACCACCTTGCCCCGCATACCTGACGCTGAAGTGCTACTCGACGCACTCGTCGAAGCGCTGCGCGCAGATGCCGGCCCAGGCATGGCGCTGGTCGGCATTCACACCGGCGGAGTCTGGCTGGCCGAACGCCTGCACGCCGCGCTCGGCCTGTCCATACCATTGGGAAGTATTGACGTATCGTTCTACCGCGATGATTACACCAGTCGTGGCCTGCATCGCGGCACACGCACCTCGTCGATTCCTTTCGAGGTTGATGGCGCACATATCGTCATTGTCGATGACGTGCTGTATACCGGCCGCACCGTTCGCGCCGCCATGAATGAGCTGTTCGATTATGGCCGGCCAGGTCGCATTGATCTGGCCGTACTGGCAGATCGGGGCGGGCGTGAGCTACCGATCTTTGCGCGTTACTGCGCTCATGTACTCA
The DNA here is from genome assembly GCA_035426125.1 of Rhodocyclaceae bacterium. GTDB lineage: Bacteria > Pseudomonadota > Gammaproteobacteria > Burkholderiales > Rhodocyclaceae > Sterolibacterium. The sequence goes on along the minus strand of DAOLZE010000086.1, from coordinate 8,250 downwards.
CCAGACCATTGCCTGCAACGAAAGAATTGGTGCTGATGCGCACAGGCAAAGACGCTCAATCCTCTCTCAGTCTCACGCTCAAGGAAAAATGCGATGCGTAATTTGCAGCTCAACAGCCACGGCGAACTGCAACATCTGCTGACCATCGAAGGTTTGCCGCGCACCATGCTCACGGCGATACTCGACAATGCCGCACCGTTCACAGAAGTTGCCGAACGCGAGGTAAAAAAATTGCCGTTGCTACGCGGCAAGAGCGTGTTCAACCTGTTCTTTGAGAACTCGACACGTACCCGCACTACCTTCGAGATCGCTGCCAAGCGTCTTTCCGCCGACGTCATCAATCTCAACATCAACACCTCCAGCGCCTCAAAGGGCGAGACACTGCTCGACACCATCGATAACCTCGCGGCGATGCAGGCCGATATGTTCGTCGTGCGCCACCAGTCTTCCGGCGCGCCCTTTTTGATCGCCGAACATCTTGCTGCCACAGGCCTTGATCATATCCATGTCGTGAATGCCGGCGACGGTAGCCATGCGCATCCAACGCAGGCACTGCTCGACATGTACACCATCCGTCATTACAAGCGCGATTTCACGCAACTGACGGTGGCAGTCATCGGCGATATCCTGCATTCGCGGGTAGCACGCTCACAGATCCATGCACTGACCACGCTTGGCGTCCCGGAAGTGCGTGTGATCGCGCCGAAGACGCTGCTACCGGCCAGCGTAGAGCGGCTCGGCGTGCGTGTGTTCCACGACATGCACGAAGGTCTGCGCGGCGTCGATGTGGTGATGATGCTGCGCCTGCAGAATGAGCGCATGAACGGCGCGCTGTTGCCGAGTCCGCAGGAATTTTTCAAATCCTACGGCCTGACGCCGGAGAAGCTGGCGCAGGCTAAACCAGATGCTATCGTCATGCATCCTGGGCCGATGAATCGTGGCGTCGAGATCGATTCGGCAGTTGCCGACGGCACGCACTCGGTGATTTTGCCCCAAGTGACCTTTGGTATCGCCGTGCGTATGGCGGTAATGAGCATGTTGGCCGGAGCCTGACCCCATGAAAATTCATATCCAGAACGGCCGCGTCATTGATCCAGCCAACGGCATCGACCGGAAGATGGATCTGTTTGTCGCCGAAGGGTGCATCGCCGGTATTGACAAGGTGCCAAAGGGCTTTGAGGCCGATGGCATCGTCGATGCGAGTGGCTGCGTTGTGTGTCCCGGCCTTGTCGATCTGTCAGCGCGACTGCGCGAGCCCGGCTACGAATACCGGGCGACGCTCGAATCGGAAATGGCGGCCGCTGCTGCCGGTGGCGTTACGAGCCTGGCCTGCCCGCCCGATACCGATCCGCCACTCGACGAGCCGGGCCTCGTCGAAATGCTCAAGCATCGCGCGCGCCTGCCGGAATTTGCTCACGTCTATCCGGTCGGTGCGCTGACTGTCAGACTTGCCGGCGAACGTCTTACCGAAATGGCCGAGCTTGCCGAGGCCGGCTGTCGGGCATTCGGCCAAGCCAATGTCGCCATCGTCGATACCCAGGTATTGCTGCGCGCGATGCAATATGCTGCCACATTCGATTTCCCTGTCTGGTTGCAGGCACAGGATCCGTTTCTTGCCAGAAATGGCGTTGCCCATGATGGTGAGGTCGCGACGCGGCTCGGTCTCACCGGAATTCCTGTATCGGCGGAGACCATTGCTCTGGCAACGATTTTGCAACTGGCGCGCGAAACCGGTGGACGCGTGCATCTGACGCGGATTTCCAGTGCCGCCGGAATTGAAATGATCGCCGCCGCACGACGTTCGGGCATCCCGGCGACGTGTGATGTGGCAGTCCATCATCTACATCTTTGCGATCATGACATCGGCAACTTCAGTCCGCATGCCCGCCTCGACCCTCCATTACGAGCGCAGAGCGACCGCACAGCACTGCGACGCGGCCTGGCTGATGGAACGATCAATGCGGTGTGCTCCGACCACACGCCGGTCGACGACGATGCCAAGCAAAGGCCTTTCGCTGAAGCCGAGCCGGGCGCCACCGCTCTCGAACTGCTGCTGCCGCTGACCTTGAAATGGGCTGCGGAAATGAAGCTGCCGCTATTGAAAGCGCTGGCTCGCGTTACCTGTGATCCAGCGGCGATTCTTGGCATTGAGGCCGGCACTCTCTCGGTTGGTGCACCTGCGGATATCTGCGTTTTCGATCCCAAGGACCATTTTCGTGTCAGCCGCCAAACGTTGCACAGCCAAGGTAAGAACACCCCGTTTCTTGGCCTCGAACTTCCTGGCCGCGTGCGCTACACGCTGATAGACGGCCACCTGGCTTATTCGACGGCGTTCGTCTGAAGCGGTGGCAGTATGCTTTCGGGGAACAGCCGCTGTGCGACGATTGTCGCTGCTATGTCATGTATTCGCACCCGCTTGCTGCGCGCGCTGGTGCCACTGAGGAGTTCGATGCGGCTTTTCGTTATATCGAGCTTTTCAGCGAGGAATTCGATCAGAGATGCATTGGCTTTGCCATCCACCGGCGGTGCAGCGAGGCGGATTTTCAAGGCATCCCCATGCAGGCCGCAAATTTCGGTTTTCCTGGCACCTGGCTGGATGTGCAGCGTTAGCACCACCGCAGTGCCGTCGCCGTGCAGCCAACTCATCGAAATGCGGATATCTGTAGCGAGGCAAGCATGCCCAGCAGGAGTTGCAGGATCAGCAACAGTACCAGCGGTGACAGATCGACATTGCCGATCGGCGGAATTACTCTTTGTAGCGGACGCAGGAAGGGGTGGGCGAGGGCATTGAAGAGTGGCGCCAGCGGCGCGAAAGGATTGACCCAGGAAAATAGTGCGCCGACAATCACCACGCCAATCAGCAGATAGATGCCGGTGCGTAGCACCCCGATCAGCGCCAGCAGCAGGATGGTCCCGATCGCCAACAGGTCTGGAATACCCCACAGTGCATGGAGAATGCACTGGAAAATGATTTGTGTCAGCCAGGCCAGCAACAGACCTGCCAGATCCAGTCCGTATGCGCTTGGAATGAAGCGACGTGTCGGCCGGATTGCCCAGTCCGTTACCGCAAGAACGAACTCACCGAGCGGGTTACGGAAGGGGGCGCGCGACCATTGCATGAGCACTCGCGCCAGCAGTGCCATGGTGAAAAAGCTCGCGACCCAGTCGAGGACCTGAAGAATTGACTGGAGCAGCATGAATCAGTTTTTGCCCATTTCTTCGCCCAAGGTGCGGCTGCGTTCTGCGGCGGCCTGCACGCCACGAAGGATTGCCGCGGCGATATTGTCGGCATCAAACGAGGCGAGCGCCGCTGCTGTGGTGCCGCCCTTCGAGGTTACGCGCTGGCGCAGCACTGCTACGTCTTCCTCGCTTTGTTCTGCCAGGCGCGCTGCACCGGTGAAGGTTTCGATCGCAAGCTGGCGCGCTGCCGGTGCGTCGATACCAAGGTTCTGTGCCGCGTGTTGTAATGCTTCGATGAAGTAGAAAACATAAGCCGGACCACTGCCGGAAATCGCCGTTATGGTATCCATCTGTGCCTCATCGTCGATCCACAGAGTGCCGCCGACGGCACGCAGAATCTTTTCCGCAGTGTCGCGCCCTTTGAGCCCGACCGCGCTATCGGCATACAGGCCAGTGATGCCGGCACCGATCAGCGCCGGGGTGTTCGGCATGCAGCGCACCAGTTGCCGATAGCCGCCGAGCCAGCGCGAGATGTCGGTCAGCCGCAGGCCGGCGGCGATACTGATGACCAGTTGCGTCTTCAGGCTGCCGGCGAACGCGCCAGTCAGTGGCGCCAGTGCCTCACGGGTTTGCTGTGGCTTGACGGCCAGTATCAGTGCGTCGCAATCCAGAGCGGCTGCATCGATGGTCGTGCTGCAGCGTACGCCGAAAGCCGCGGTGAGTTTCTCGCGATTCTCCTGCAATGGTTCGATCACCTGAATGCCGGTTGCCGAATAGCCCTGCTTGCGCAGACCGCCGATCAGGGCATTGGCCATATTGCCGCCGCCGAGGAATGTGATTTTCATCATAGTGAATAAGTGAAGGGGAAGTCCGATACGATGGATCACTTTTTCCGATGCGGCGACCGGTGTTCAGAAGTGCCGGTTTCATGCGCTGCATCAGGAATACGAAGTCAGTTTCACATGATGGTTAATTTCTTTATCCACATTGCCAGAAAGCGACGATCGCTTTCTGCCGGTTGCCTTGCGTCATGGAAATCGAGAACCAGCTCATTTTCCCTGAAGATGTGAATGGGCGCTTTATCCGTACGAATAATCCATTCCTGATCGTTCATCGTGAGCGTCTCCTCGCCTAGATTGACGCCGTTGAACTGGACACCGATACGTTGAGTGCCAAGCGTGCCGATCTTCAGAACCAGCTTTCCCTGCCACTCATGATCCGGAGCGAGAACGAAGCGTATTGCGGATCGTCTGCCAAGGTTCCAGCGGAAGCTGCTTTCCGGGATGCTCCAGTCGATCCAGCGAACTTCTTCAGAATCGAAATGTACAGATGCTCCGGCATCGATGGCCGAAATCTGCGGCAACAACTTTGTCGGTTTCCATCGATGGACCCATTGTGAGTGCCTGTCGTCAAGTAGCAGCCCGACGATTGTCTGGGTGCTCTCCGCCCATGTCGCCACATAAGGCATATTCTTCGTGTCGGTTACGGACTGGGTTTTGCAGCTATCAAGCCACTGCAGGATTGCCTCCGACAATGCCTCCGATTTCGCCCCTTTGAAATAGGTTGCGTGATCCCCCGCAACTTCCCTGAATACCGGAATATCGCGAGCGATGATCGACAATCCATGCAAGGCACCTTCGATCAATGGCAGGCCGAATCCCTCTCCTTCGCTGGCGGCAATCAGGCAATTGCTGGCGGCATATGCCTGGGTAAGGTATTCGTCGGTAATCCCTTTAAGCCAGAACAGCTTCTGGTTCAGTTGCGGGTGTCCAGCCAGTTTTTCAGAGAGCTCATGGACATTCCAGCCCTGCTTGCCGACGATCACCAGATTGACGTCATGCTTGCTGCTCCATAGCCTTTCAAATGCGGCAATTGTTTGCGCATATCCCTTGCGCGGCTCCACTGTGCCGACCATCAGGAATGTCGGTTTGTCTTTTAATGTTTTAAGTACTGCACTTGCATCTACAGGCAAGCCCTTGGTGGGGAACGACGCATCAATATCCGCCGCGATATGCGCCCAGCCGATATTGAAAGGCCGCTGCCGTTGCGGGCCATGGAGATCGATCCATTCCTGCAAGCTGTCTGCGACCGCTTTGGATATACAAATGGCACCATCGCTCTCCGTGACCACTTGCAGCCATCGATGATGATCCTTGTCCATTCCTTTCGGAAAGTATTGCGGCATCATGATCGGAAGAATGTCATAAACCATGAATTGAATCTGGATACCCTTGTTACGCAACCGATTCAGCAGGTATCGATTTGCCAACGCTACGTTGCAGTTCCAGTCCAGTACAAAAAATACATCGCCGGGGTTGAATTCGGCAGGATCGTCAGCCAATCCGATCGCCGGGACATCCAGAAAGCCGAGAGAATACTTTCGGGCATACCAGTAGCCACCTTCATTTCTGCCGTAGACGGGCTCCACCCGGAAACCGGCAGGTGGATTTTCCAGCAGCTCGCGCAATACCCCTCGCGTTACGCGCTGAATACCGGTTTTTAGGTCTTCATTGACGATCGTCGAGATATCGACCAGAAGTTGCCGGATAATCGGGCGCGCCGGTATCGAAGAGACAATGGATCGGGCAAGAGAGGCATATTCCTCGTTATGTTTCGGATAGGGTTCGACCCTGGCCAGCACAGTCGCCAGGCCAGCCGGGCCAATGTTTGCCTTCAGATAATTCGCTTCAATGGTCTGTGCGTATTGATCGGCGCATGCCCGTGGCGAGTGTTGGGTCAGAACGATGTCCCGGGCTCTGCCACCCAGCTTCTTGCGTAGGGCAGGTTGTGCCCAGAGTTTCTCAAGAGCTTCGATCAGTTCTTTATCACTGAACTCGTCCGGGAGTTTCCAGACCCCGTCTTCCGGAAGGCTGGCCATGCTGCCATTGGCGTTAACGATTGTCGGCGAGCCATAGTTCATGCAATCCAGAACTGCAGCCGAGGTTTCTCCACGCGAAAGTGATCGCAATTGCACTGAAACATCCGTCGCGGCCAGATAGTGCCGGAACGTGGCCATGTCCACCCATCCTGTGATGCGAATCCTGTCGGGTGCGTTGCAACTTTCGATGGTTTCTACGATTTTCAGGCCATATTCGTCACCGTGCTGTTCACCGACAAAAATCAGCACGGCTTTTTTGTCACCAGCCAGTTTTGATGACAGCCAGGCATCAAGCAGCCTGTGATTCAATTTGGAAGAACCCATTGCCCCAAAACTGCAAACGACAAAATCTCCGTCTTCCAGATCCAGGATTTCCCGTGCCTTTTTTCGCTCGGAATCGAAAGCTGGCACCTTCAGGAGAGGAATGACGGACCAGTTTTCGTTCGCAGAATCCCCATACCACTTCTGCGCCATCTGCATCGAGGTCTCGGAGTGAACAATCACTCCAATGGATTTCTGAAGGATGCCCAGGTTGCAGGGGTAATGCCAGATGACATTCGACAGATTGTCCTTGTATCGTTCCTGAACCGCATGGTAGCCATGGGATTTATAGAGTTCTCTGGCAAACACTCCCGGTGCTACACCAGAAAAATCCATGCCGGCGATGAAGTGCGTTAGATAAAAGTCGTGCAGTACAACTACTCCTGGCACCTTGTCGAGCAGCCAGAACATGTGCTGGTGGAATTCTGAGTTCCCCATGTGGTAAAGCACACGCTCATAATTTCCCATATGCGCCAGCAGCCATGCGGAATCGCGAATCTGACAATTTGCATTGACCCAGGCGTCCGAAATATCCTGCTGCTCAACGATGACATCGATATCGTAGTAACGAGCCAGTTCCGCCAGCAACTCCGCAGAATAATCTGCAATCCCGGTTCGTTTCGGCGGGAGTGGCGAGATAAAAGCCATTTTTGGCCGGCGAACCGGAAGAATGCTTCGCCCCTGCTGCCTGGTAAGGTGTTTTGTATGACATGTTTCCAGCGCTGCAAGGGCTTTTTTTGCGGAATTGCCGAACGAAAGTTTTGCCGTTTGTTCCTGGCTGTATCGTTCAAGTTCGCTGTGGAAGCTTTTGTCGGTCAGTGCCCGTAAAAGCAGGTCGGAAATCTCCGTGATATTCCATGGTTCAAAAAGTGCTTCCTTGCGCCCGATAATTTGCCGATGACAGGGCGTGTCGGCTCCGATGACGGCTTTTCCGCAGGCCATGGCTTCCAGTGCTGACAAGCCGAAGCCAGCTTCCCAGGCCGGCATAACGAAAAGCTTGCACAGGCCAAGAATGGCGGGCAGGTCGCTTTCCAGCACATCGTGCGTGATGACGTATTCGCCAAGTCCAAGACCAAATTCCTTTGCGGTCTTTTCCAGATCGCCACGCTCACTCAATGGCGTATGCGCGGCGATGAGAAGCTGATGCGATTGCCGAATATTCATGGGCAGCGCCGCATATGCCTGAATCAGTTCGCTGGCACATCTGAAACCCGTGCTCAAGATAAACGGTTTGTTTACCCCATAGCGCCGGCGGGTTTTTATTTCGTGATCCGCATCGATTGGTCGTGCACAGAAGCGCGAATCAATGGCGGGCCTTATATTGACCACCTGATCTGCGGCAAATCCAAGCACCTGAGTACAGTCTTTTTTGGACGACTCCGAAATCGTCAGCAGCAGATCTGCTCGACGCAAATGGTCAAGCCTGTTCTCGTACCAGGTTTCACTTCCAACATTTCCGAGATATTCCTGGCGATAGACAGGGGGCAGCAGATCCCCAATGATCGCCGCTGTCGGAATGGCCAGATTCAGCGTGCCAATGCCGACGATGACGTTGCCTGTTTCACCTTCGAAAAGACTTCCGACAAGAATAATGTCTGGCGACAAGCTGGACAGGAACGCCTCGCGAATCGGTTCTTGAGCGCGCCGTCGCCAGCTGTCTGCACTCAGGGCGCTGCTGCCGACAGGACAGGGTTCCCAAACCAGGATATTTTCCTGCGACAGCAGATCGTTAAATGATGCCCGTACGGTTTCAATCGAGTCTGTCAGCAGGCCGTTCAGCACGAGAAATATCTCATGTTTCCCGCGATTGCGAACAATTTCCTGTATCAACAGAAATTCATATCTGCCGAAGCCGTCATTCCGGTTCGCAG
>DAOLZE010000085.1:0-9081 GCA_035426125.1 Rhodocyclaceae bacterium | reverse complement strand
AAGGGCGATCGTGTGTTGCACGGAGGTTCGATCCAAACGAACCGCCAGAACGAGATGTGGGCCACCGACGGCATACGTATCGAGAGCGTGGATGAGGGCTGGGTCTAGGTGTTCTCGACTGCGGATCATTTCGATGCCTGCTGTGTCGACATCCATGCCGGCAAGACCGGCAACCGCTTCGCGGCGCTGCCGATTGCCCAAGGTCTCAAGACCGAATTCGGCGCTACCGGCGCCGATGCCGGGCGCGGTCTGACACTACACATGGATCACGGCACGTCGTCGAGCCGCAAACCAACGGCGTCATCGAACGTTTCAACTGAACGCCGAAGGAGGAGGCCATTCACGGCCGTCTCTTCCAAAATGTCGAGGAAGATCGCATGGCAGTCACCGCGTTCGAGGATTGTTATAGTCGCCATTGGCGTCTCGAAGAACTGGGCTTCATGTTATCCCTTGAAGCTCGTCAGGCTTATGCCATTCGAAAGGCGGTCTGAGCTGCAAAACCGTGTCCAGACAATCGGAGCCGGTACACTATGTCTTCCTATCTGAATGTATTTGCGGCCGGCGTGTTCTACGCCGCGACCCTCTTTTTAGTCACCGCAGGGCTGCAATTAATCTTTGGTGTACAACGCATCGTCAATCTTGCCTGCGGCTCGATCTATGCATTGGGAGCCTATGTCGGAATTACCTTGACTACATGGGCGCTCGCACACGGCTTGCCGCCTTACTTGTTTCCACTGGTGCTCATAGTGGCGGGCTTATTAACCGGATTAATAGGAATTCCGCTTGAATGGTTAATGAGGCCGATTTATCGGCGCGCGGAGTCGTTTCAACTTTTGCTTACGTTCTCCCTGATCCTTATTTTTCAGGATGTGATCCAGTTTTTTTGGGGAGCCGAACCGCAGCAGCTTAACAGCCTGTCGATGGTGTTCGGCACCATTTCGGGGTTTGGCGTGGTCATGCCGACCTATAACGCGATGGTGATCGCGGTCGCTATCCTACTGGCGTTGGGACTTGCCTATTTCCTTGGCAAGACCCAAAGCGGAAAAATCTTGCGCGCCACCGCGGAGAACCGCGAAACGAGTGCAGCAATGGGTGTAGACGTTAAACGTGTCTACATGTGGGTATTCACCTTGGGAACCATGCTTGGTACGCTTGGCGGCGCCCTAGTCATCCCGACTACTGCCGCAACACTTCAAATCGGGGTTGAACTGGTCGTAGACGCGTTCGCGGTCATTGTCCTGGGAGGACTCGGCAGTATGAAAGGTGCGGCAGTAGGTGCCTTGATCGTGGGATTGATACGCGCCGTCGCCGTGATTGTTTACCCGGAAGCTGATATCCTGGCGACCTATGCAGTCGTTCTCGCTGTATTAATATGGAAGCCTTCAGGCCTATATGGGAAGGTGGAAGCATGAATTCCAATTATGCCTATCCGGTTGGCACACCGACTAATGCCTATCGTGGGTCGGCTTTAGAAGAGCGCATGATGATTCGATTGGCCATTGTACAGGCCGCAACAGGTCGGCCCAACCACATTCGTGTCGATGCCCAAGACGGTAGCGAAGGTAGTCATTAGGAAAAGCGGCGATTGAAGCGGAATACGAACTCATTCAGATACACCGGCAAGTGCTGCTGACTCACGCCGCGGTGAGTTCTCAGCAACCTGGCATTCAGATAGACCAAGTGAATCATGGGCAATGCCTGCTCCGCTTTTTCTATGTCGCCATCAAGTACAACCGATGCATGGTTATATCCAAGCCTGGCTCGATCATCCAACGTCAGTAACCGAAGCCGGCCAGCGTACATGCTTCGACGCCCACGTTTGCCCAGCTTTCTCCCTGACCTTTAACCGCGCCAACGAAGTAAATGTTATGATGAACGCCACATCCCTCACCTCGCGTTTTGCCGCCGACCAGCTTCTCATCCACTTCTATCGGCCTCTCTCCACCGATCGGGTCTTGGTCGGAAGGAACCATGCCGGCTCGCAATTTGTGCAGCAACTGAAAGGCTGTTTCTTAGCGGCGAATGCCGAGTTGCCGTTGAAACTGAAGTGCCGCCCAGAATCACACCTGCAAAGGCGTTCTCGTCGCACGCATGACGGTACCTGCGATCAACGAAACCTCATTGCGGCACTGTCGACACCGATGCACTCGTGGCCGCGTCACAATCCATTGCGCATCGTCCTGGACGCCGCATGCCGGACACGAAAAACCGGCCGGCCGGCGGACTGCCTCAAGATAGGGAGCGCGCGCACCCTCATCAGAAAACATCCGCTAAAATTCAAACAGCGTCACTGGCTGGAAAATCTACTTCGCCACCAGACGCTACCGGTAGCGGTTTGGTGTGGTAATCGGATAGGCATGATATGAATCTGTCTCTTGGCGCCCAGACTGTGCAAGCTGCTACTGCGGCGCTTGGCAGGCCTGGAATAAGCATGCTGAACAAAGCCCTGCTGGCGTGTGCGGTGGTGACGTTGCTGGCGGCCCCCCAAATACTCAACCAGTTCTACATGACTTTGCTGATCTCGTTCTTCGCGTATGCCGTCATCCTGCTCGGCTTTAACCTTCTGTTCGGTTACGGCGGCCTTCTGTCCTTTGGTCACGCGCTGTTCGTAGCAATCGGCGCCTACGCTGCAGCGGCGATTTCGGCAAAAACCGGTATCGCCTCTTTCGAGCTCATGCTCGGTGTCGCGGTGGCGGCAGTATTGTTAGTCTCAATACCCATCGCCATCCTGGCAAGCCGGTATACGGGAATTTTCTTCGGCATGCTGACGCTTTCCTTCGGTATGCTGTTCTATTCCTTCCTCAACAAATTCTATAACATCACCGGCGGCGACAGCGGCATGCGCGTGCCACGCCCCAGTTTGCTTGGCATGGAGTTGTCGCAATTCGACAAGATCGCCTTCCTTGCCGGGCCGTTTTACTACTACTGCCTGGCGTTGGCGTTGCTCTTCGCCTGGGTCATGTGGCGCATCGTGCGGTCGCCCTACGGCATACACCTGATGGCATCGCGCGACAACCCAGTAAAAGCAATGTATCTAGGCGTCAAAGTGCGCCCCGTGCGCGCAATCGCCTTCACCGTGTCGGCAGTCTATGCAGCGGTTGGCGGTGTGATCCTCGGTGTTAATACCGGCCTGGCGGATCCGGGGCTAGCTTACTGGACCCACTCCGGCCATCTGGTATTTATGGTGGTGCTGGGCGGATACCAGGAATTCCTCGGTCCGGTGGTGGGCGCCGTGGTCTTCATCCTGCTTCAGGATGTGCTGTCCTCGGCGACCCAGTACTGGCGCTTCTTCCTCGGCGTGGTGCTAGCCATACTCGTGATTGCGCTGCCCGGCGGCATCTTCGGCGCCATCCGCATTGGTATCCACAAACTCAAGTCGAGAGGAGCACGCTAATGGAACAAAGAAAATTGCTGCTTCAGGCCGAGAAGATTTCCCACCACTATGGCGAATTCATCGCGTTGCAGGACGTGGACTTGCCAGTCGCGCCCGGCGAGTTCGTTTCCGTGGTTGGCCCCAACGGCGCCGGCAAAACTACCCTCGTTAATGTCCTGACCGGCCTGCATCAGCCGACCAAGGGCAAGGTATATTTTGGCGGAAAGGATATCGCCGGTCTCAATGCGGTCGACTTGGCGACCCGCGGCTTGGCGCGGACATTTCAGCTGATGAGCGTGTTCCTGGACTTGACGGTGCGGGAGACGATCTCAGTGGCCGCCTGCTCCTACCTGAACATGCGCTGGAACGGTTTCGGCAAGCTGTTTGGCCAACCTAAGGTCCACGAAATCGTCACGCGCACGGCGAACGCTTTCGGCCTATCGCCCTGGCTGGATACGCCGGCTAAATCCCTGCCTCACGGTCGCCGCAAGCTTCTCGATGTCGCAAGCGCATTCGCCCTGCACCCAAAGGTGATACTGCTGGACGAACCAACCGCCGGCGTCTCGACCGCCGACAAGCATGTCGTGATGGAAACCGTGCTCACTGCCGCAAAAAGCATGGGGATTGAAGCAATCTTGCTGGTTGAGCACGACATGGACCTGGTTTCCCGTTATTCCTCTCGCATTATCGCGATGCAAGCTGGCAAAAAGATCGCTGACCTGCCACGCGACGAATTTTTCGCAAATGAAGAAATTGTGTCTATTGTGGTCGGTAAAGGAACACACTGATGTCTCTTGCTCTCAACAACATCCATGTGACGCTGGCGGGCAATCCCGTGCTGCTCGGAATCACTATCAACGTCGCGTGTGGCGAACTAGTCTGCCTAGTCGGCCGCAATGGCGCTGGCAAATCCACCACGTTCCGTTCCATCATGGGTTTTCAGCCACTGAAATCTGGCACGATCTGCTGGAAAGACAAGTCCATCAAAGGCATGGATACGCACGAGATCGTCGCACTCGGACTGGGCTATGCGGCCGAAGGCAGCGATGTGTTCGGCGACCTGACGGTGGAAGACAATATCGCCCTGCCTACCTGGACGCGCAAGACCAGCAAGTCCGCGCACGTGCGCATCGATGAAGCATATGCCGTGTTCCCGAAGCTGAAGCAGTATCTCAGCCGGGGAGGGCAGCAGTTATCCGGCGGCGAGCGAAAAATGGTCTCGATCGCACGGGCGCTTGCGCTGGATCCAGAACTGCTACTACTTGATGAAGCCTTCGAGGGCCTGTCGCCGGCGATCATGCCAGCCATTAGCGTGGGGCTGCAACGCATACTGAAGCGAGGCCGGGGAGTATTACTGGCCGAATCGAACTACTACCGTCTGCCGCGTTTTGCCGACCGGCTCTACGTCATCGAACGCGGAGAAATCGTGTTCGAAGGCACGGTGGCCCAGGTGGAGGCGGATGCCGCCACCATGAAAATGATCAGAGGCACGGATTAGATTCGTATTGTTGAACAAAAACTGTTCAACAACGTTGTTCTCAGGAAATCAGCGCAATGAGCAATGCTTACGTAGTCGGTCACCTCACAGTGAAGAACGTCGAAAAGTGGGCTGAGTACCGCCGTCAAGTTCCGGGCACTCTGGCACGGTGGGGTGCAGAGCTTGTCTTTCGAGGAAATCAGGTTGCAGCTCTAGCTGGTGAGAATCTTCACCCTAATATCGTCGTTATCCGATTCCCTAATATTGAGGCGGTCAATAGTTGGTACTCATCACCAGCTTATCAAGCCCTCATTCCCTTGCGGCAGCAGGCAGCGGAAATGGCATTGTTCTCCTATGAAGAGGCATAGCAGTCTAACCTTGCATTCGAGAGGAACTGGAAACCTCACCCGATAATGTGGACACCTCGACCTGAAGCTTGAGGAGGTTTGCATGGCAGCACGGGTCGGGCCTAAGAAGGTCCATCGCTATACGGTCGAATTCAAGATTCAGGCAGTGCGATTGTCGTTGCATCCGGAGATCCCACACGCAGGACGTGGCGCATGCGCCGGATATTCATCCGTTCATACTTTCGAAGTGGAAGAGGGATTACCGCGGAGGCAGGCTCAGGCCGGGGGGCGAGTCCGCCGGCCTGAGCCTGCCGAAAATTTTGCGCACAGCAAAGGCGGACCCTGAATAGTGCGCGCTGCAGCGCCAGGTAAAGCAACTGGAAGCAAAGGTGGAGGCGCGCACGCAGGTGCGGGCGCTGGAGCGCAAGCTTGCGGCGGTTGAGGTGGAGCTCTTAAAAAAAGCCATCCGCTTCAATATCCAGCGCCGAAGGCGAAATACGAGTTCATAGCGCAGCACCGTAGCCAGTATTCGGTGGCGTTTCTGTGCAATCGCTATCGGGTGTCACGTAGCGGGTTTTACGCCTGGCAGCGGCGCGAAGGTGGCGTTCGTCAACAAGGGGACAAGGCCCTCAAGGCAGTGATCATATATGAGCAGTATCGGGGCATCTACGGCAGCCCGCGAGTGCATCAGCAGCTCAGACGCCAGGGTATTCGTTGCGGTGCCAAGCGGGTTGCCCGACGGATGGCAGAGCTGGGCCTGCGCGGAAAAGCAAGCATGCTCGGTCGCAGCAAGGCCGGGGTATTCAAATTCTTCAAGAAAACCGCCAATCTCAGGCTCAATCAACCCTCCCCGACCGAGTTGAATCAGGTTTGGGTCGGCGACATCACATATCTGCGTGTGTGCAAGCAATGGCGCTATCTTGGCACCGTGATGGATCTGTTCTCGCGGCGCATCGTGGGCTGGACCATCAGCCGTAGCCGAACGGCAAGCGTCACGCTGCGTGCCTTGAAGCGGGGCGATCCTGGCGCGCAAGCCGGCACCCGGCCTGATATTCCATTCTGACAGAGGGATAGAATATTCTGACTCCATCCCCGTTTTAGGACCGGTCAATCGTAGAGATTTCCGGCTCCCTTGTGCCCGTCGCTGCAGGCTCGAGCCTGCAGCGACGGGCGAATTCAGTGGGTGTTGCCCATTTTAGCGCACTGTGGGGACGCGTCTCGTTATAGGCACAGTGCCAAGCCTCGATGCGGCTGCGTGCATCTTCAAGCGACAAGAACCAATGCGTATTCAAACATTCCTGGCGGAGCCGTCCGTTGAACGATTCTATATAGGCATTATCGGTCGGCTTGCCGGGTCGGGAAAAGACGAGCTCGACGCCGTTCGCATAAGCCCACTGGTCCAGCGCCCGCGATATGAACTCCGGGCCGTTGTCCACGAGCACCCGTTGTGGAACGCCCCTGAGCGTCGTTACCGTGTCGATCACCCGAACCACGTCCTCACCCCGCAATCCTGCGGCGACTTCGATTGCCCAGCACTCCCGAGTGAAGATATCGACGAGCGTGAGCGCCCGCAACCGGCGACCGTCAAAGAGTTGGACAGCAACAAGATCCATGCTCCAGCATTCATTGATCGCTTGCGCGAGCACCGGCCTGGGCCGCTGCGCAGCCGAGCGATGGCGTTTGGGACGGCGCTCAAACAACGACAGCCCCTCGCACCGGTAAAGCCAATAGATCGGCTTGTGATTCACCTGCCAGCCTTCCCGCCGCAGCAGCACATAGATACGCTTATAGCCGTAGCGCATGGGATTCGCCACATCCTAATTCAATCGAGCCGGCCGATGCAGAACGGCTACATAGAGAGCTTTAACGGCAAGTTCAAGGACGAATGCCTGAACGAGCATTGGTTCGAAACGCTGCCGCAGGCCAAGGCCGCCCTTGCTGCCTGGCGGCAGGACTTCAACGAGATCCGGCCGCACAGCAGTTGCCGCCGAATGCCGCCCGCCAAATTCGCCGCGTTGCATCGGCAGCATGCTGCGATACAAGGCAACCCACCACCGAAGAAACCCTTTAACATTACAACCGAACTTCCTACCAATTGACTGGTACGGCTAAAGGGGACAGGTCAGCCGACGCGAACAAATACCAGCGGGGCAAGTCGCAGGGCGCATTGGGTAACGAAGGGACGCTGATACCCACACAGGCGCGTAGTAGATCGTCGGCGCCTTGGCTCGGTAATACTGGCACCGTGCGTTCCTTCACCGGGGCGGGCAGCACGAAGATCGTCCGTAGGATCGCGTCGAGCGCTGCCGCTGTCGCGCAAGCTAAGCCCGCGGCCCCGGCTGGCTTTAGGAGAACTCGGAGACAAAGGAATCCCCGACGGCACGCCAGAGATTCCGTGAAGAACTGCAGGTTTACTGCGTTGTAGTCGTGGTCGACGTGGTCAGCGGGTCCTTGCTGGTATTGGAGGAAACGCCAGCCGCGGCAACTGCGGCGACAGCTACGGCAGACGCGACCGTGGCAGCGGTCACGGCACCTGAAGCGAAACTGCGTTGGGCGCATCGAACGTGACCATCAGGAACTCAAGCAGGATTCCGGCCTGGATTATTTCGAGGGGCGTAGTGGGCGTGGATTCCATCATCACGCGGCCGTGCGCTCCGTCAATGCACTGCAAGATCAGACACTTCTCGCAAAAAAGAAGATTCAATGAACAGCAGAGTTTTTCAACAGAATCGGCTAGGAACGGACGGTCGACAGCGAATTTGAGTCGGTTCGTGAGCGATCGGTACGTCCTCAAGAGCAGTTATTAGAGATCGGTCTGAACAACACCGGTGTTCAGGGGTTCCTGATGCTCCGCCGGCGTAGCAACTGGATCATCACCATGGTCATCACTGGCCGATCGTCCTGGTTGACCATCTCGAAGCGCATGCGGCAAACGCCGGCTTCGGGACGCGATCCGGAAGGCCGCCATTCGTTCATCGTGAAACGGCAGCGAAGCACGTTGCCCGGCCGCACCGGCTCAAGCCAGCATAACTCGTCGATGCCAATGCCGGCCAGCGAGCAGTCATCAAACATGCTCGACTTGAAAGCCAGTGCCCATGCGAGAGCCGCCGTCTGGAACCCGCCGCAGACGATGCCGCCGAAGATAGAATCCTTGGCTGCCTCCGCGTCTAGATGAAAGTACTGAGGATCATAGTGCCGGGCAAACTCGATAATCTCTTTCTCGGTCACCGCGTGCGGCAGGCTCTCGTATATCACGCCCGGTTCGAAATCCTCAAGGAATATGCGCTTTCTTGTCATAACTAAAAAAAGATTAGCATGCTATTGTTGGCGGCGCTTGATTAATGCTGCGCCAGCTATGCCGAAAGTGTGCCAGCAGCCGATCAAGCGCACTGAACTGAGGTCCATTTTTTTGTGAATTGGCCGCGTCGGCCGCCCACTCTTGAGCCTCTCTAGTGGTGCCGGGCGCGAACATACTCGCTGGGCTAACGATCACCCGGAATTCTGGGTTGGGCCAATCCCTCGGCGCGTCGTGATCTGGCACTGACTCGAGTTTTCACAGTATCGGGCGGACGGTTGCGAGCAAGATGCGCGGCGAACGCCCGTTTGTGTTCGCCACCCTAAGGACCGGACAGGACACGGAGACCATCGTCCGCTTCATCAAGCGCCAAGGCCTGATGCGGTGAACCTCCTGCCCAATGACTGGCTGGCGCTCTTGGCCGTGGTGTACACGCTGGGGCTGAAGCACGGCATGGACCCGGACCATCTCGCTACCATAGACGGCATCGCGCGCAGCAATGCGGCGCGCAAACCCCGGCTTGCGCGCTGGTCGGGATTCCTGTTTTCCGCCGGTCACGGCGCCGTCGTGATCCTGGTCGCGATCGGCG
>DAOLZE010000084.1:0-9216 GCA_035426125.1 Rhodocyclaceae bacterium | reverse complement strand
GATAGATGTAGGTGTTGCGGACCATGAACTCCTTGAGGATGTCGTTCTGGATGGTTCCGGTGAGTTGCGCCTGTGTTACACCCTGTTCCTCGGCGGCAACGATGTAGCCGGCAAGAATTGGCAGTACTGCGCCGTTCATGGTCATCGACACAGACACCTTGTCGAGTGGAATGCCGTCGAAGAGGATCTTCATGTCTTCCACGGAATCGATCGCCACGCCGGCCTTGCCGACATCACCGACAACGCGTGGATTGTCCGAGTCATAGCCGCGGTGCGTGGCCAGATCGAAAGCCACGGAAACGCCCTGGCCACCGGCGGCGAGTGCCTTGCGATAGAAGGCATTGGAGGCTTCGGCAGTCGAGAAGCCGGCGTACTGGCGAATGGTCCACGGCTTGACCGCGTACATCGTCGCCTGCGGGCCGCGCAGGAAGGGCGCAAAACCGGGCAATGTGTCGGCGAAGGGCAGGCTGTCAGTGTCGGCTTTGGTATACAGCGGTTTGACGACAATGCCTTCGGGCGTCACCCAGTCGAGCTTGTTCAGATCGCCACCCGGCGCCGATTTGGCGGCCGCCTTGGCCCAGGTATCCAGCGAGGGAATTGGAATGTCGGAATTCTTGCTCATGATCTGCCCCTGATTGCACAACATTTCATTTTTGAAACACCTGTAACGGTAACGACTCCAAAATGGATCGTTCACAGCAGGATACTTGACAGCGCGGAAACTAGATAATAACGTATACATAATTATGAATGCAATATTGGGGCTCGCGCGTAATTTGCGCTTTACGCCCCGCTCTATACTCATTGAACTCACCACTGACCGATACTCAAGACCTCGCCCGTCCTGCCCTTTACGAACAGGTCGCGGAGCGTCTGCGCACGCGCATCTACGCTCACGAGCTGGCGCCTGGCGCCTGGGTCGACGAGCAGACGCTGGCTGTTGAATACGGCATCAGCCGCACGCCACTGCGCGAGGCGCTCAAGGTACTTGCCGCCGAAGGGCTGGTAACGCTGAAGCCGCGCCGTGGTTGCTATGTTGCCGAGCTCTCCGAGCAGGATCTCGACGAGATTTATCCGGTGATGGCGCTGCTCGAAGGACGCTGTGCCGCCGAGGCTGTACAGAAATGCCAGCCCGCCGACCTCAAGCGCTTGACGGCGATCCATGAAGCGCTCGAACGCCACGCCAATGCTGGCGATCCCGATGGTTTTTTTGAAGCCAATCAGGAATTCCACGCGGTTGTCCAGGAGCTTGCCGGCAACCGCTGGCTGCAACAGCTGATCGACGACACGCGCAAAATGCTGCGCCTGACACGGCGCGATTCATTGCGTCTTGAAGGTCGTCTCAAGCAATCGCTTGCCGAGCATCGCGCCATTCTCGATGCACTCCTCAAGGGCGATGCCGCCGCCGCCGGTCAGGCGATGCACGACCACCTGCTTTCGGGTCGCAAGGCGCTGGTCAAGTTGCGCATTCGCAAGGCCTGAGTGCTCGCCCGTCTGCTTGCCCTGCGCATGTTGCAAACTTCGCCAAAAGTCGCCAAAATCCGCAGGCTACGGGAATGTTGAAGACCTGAATGCAGTACTTGGCAATGCAGCAATGAATTCGTGACCTGATATACAAATCAGGACGATCAGGGCGCAGCCGTAACGACCTACCAAAGGAGAATTGAACATGGCAAACGATAATCGCGACAAGCTCCAGAAGCCGGAATTTCTGACGGAAGATCAGTTTCAGGGGTTGCTCGATGCAACTTCGTCAGTCGAACGCATCCGTGGTGACGCCAAGGCAGACGTCGAACGTTACAAGGCCAATCCGGATGGCTGGTCAACGGGAAAGGGTTCGCCCTCCGGCCTGCCAACGCTGCTGCTGTCCACCACCGGCCGCAAGTCGGGCGAGAAGCGCACCACCCCGCTGGTCTTCCTGCAGGATGGCGAGCACATGGTTGTCGTGGGCTCGCTGGCTGGCTATGACCAGCACCCGACCTGGTATCTGAACATCACTGCCGACAAGAACTGCTGGGTACAGAAAGATCGCGATCAATTTGTCTGTATCGCCCGCGATGTAACGGATGCCGAACGTGCCGCACTGTGGCCCAAGCTCGACCAGGTATTTCCGGCCTGGGGCTACTTCCAGAAGCAGACTGACCGGCCCTTCCCGATGGTCATTCTCGAAATTTCCAAGAAGCTTTAATCCCTGCATGCAGCAGAGCCCGGGGCCGGGCATCGTCCGGAGCCCGATTCCTGTGCGATCTGTGTGCGTCCAGCATACAGCCACTCCGACCAGCTGGAGAAGAACGCAACATGGCTAACGTGAATTTCGAACATCTTTTTACTCCCCTGCAAGTGGGCCCGATGAAGGTGCCCAATCGCATCTGTGAAACCACCAACACCATCAATTCATCGATGGCACCCGGTCTGATTGATGAGCACTTCATCGCGCACCACGGTGCCAAGGCCAAGGGCGGCACCGGCTGGATCGGTAGCGAAACCTGGCTGCTGAATGCGCCGTTTCCTCCCGAAACGCCACCCGAGATTGGCCTCGCTGTCGGCTTCGGCACGCCCTGGGCCAGTTACCAGAATCCAGCTTTCCTCGAAGGCAAGAAGAAATTCTGCGAAGAGATCCACAAATCCGGTGCTGTCGTCGTCGTTCAGCTCACGCACCTCAGCGCTGTCTGGGCGCCGTCCGCGGTGCCGGTCATCGGCGCGCAGGACTATACGCCGCACGTGCTCGGCGAGGCGGAGATCGAGGCCCACCTGAACATTCTTGCCGATGCGGCGGCGGCGGCGCAGGGCGTTGGCGCTGATGGCATCGAGATTCACTGCGCCCACGAAACACTTGGCTACAGTTTTCTCTCGCCGGCAACCAACCATCGTACCGATCAGTGGGGCGGCGGTCCGGAGAAACGCATCCGTTTCGTCGTCGAGGCGCTGAAACGCATCCGCGCCCGCATTGGTGATTCGATGGCACTGGGCATCCGTATCAGTGGTCTGGAATTCCGCGAGGGCGGCTACGACAACCTGCAAATGCGCGAGATGCTCTACATGATCGGCGAGACCGGCCTGCTCGATTTCGTCGACATCGACGTCGGCCACTGCTGGGGTGCGCCGTCCTACGTACCGAATTCCTACTACGCCCACGGCGAATTCCGTGACTGCGGCAAGGGTGCGCGTGTCGACCTCGATCCGAAGATCAAGGTGCTGTTCACCGGTCGCATCAACGACCCGGTAGTCGCCGAAGACTTGCTGAAGAACGGCTATTGCGATCTGGTTGGCATGGTGCGTGCCGGCATCGCCGATCCCGAGTTCGCCATCAAGGCGCGCGAAGGCCGTCTCGGTGAAATCCGTCGCTGCATCGGCTGCACGCGCTGCATCGACGAGGCCTCTGAACCGGTGACTTTCCCCTACACGCCGACCTGCTCCATCAATCCGGTGATCGGCAGCGAGCTGCGCTGGCAGGAGCAGTTCAAGCCTGCTGCGCAGAAAAAAAATGTCGTCGTTGTCGGGGGCGGTCTGGCCGGCTGTGAAGCTGCGCGTATCGCAGCTCTGCGCGGTCACAAGGTGACATTGCTCGAACAGGGCAAGCGCCTTGGCGGGCAACTGGTACTCGCCGCCAAGGTTGCCGGTCGTGATTCCTTCGAAGACCAGATTTATTTCGAGGAAAACGAAATGATCCGCGCTGGCGTAACGGTCAAGCTCGAAGCTGCTGCCGATATCGCCACCATCAAGGCGCTCAAGCCGGATGCCGTCGTCATTGCCACGGGTTCGACACCGCGTGTGCCACACGATGTCGTTGGTCTCGATCAGTCACATGTCGTGCAGGGCTGGGATGTGCTGCGCGGCAAGGTGCAGACCGGCAAGCGGGTCGCCCTGATTTCACAGGAAGACTATTACGAAACACCTTGCATTGCCGAATATCTGGCCGCGCAAGGCAAGGAAGTCACGGTATTCCACAAGTCCGTCCAGCTTGGCTTCGAGATCGCCCGCTATTCGGTTGGCATGGTCCTCAAGCGTATGGAGGAATTCAATGTGACGGTCAAGCTGAACCTGGTTCTCAGCAAGGTCGACGGCAAGACCATTGAGCTGTCGTCGGCGTGGGGCGGAAAAACCTACCGCGAGGAGGGCTTCGACAGCGTGGTGCTGGTATATGGTTCGGTGGCGCAGTGCGATCTGTACGATCAGCTCAAAGCCGAAGGCAGCATCGCCCAGCTTTATCTGGCCGGCGCTGCCTGGTTGCCGCGTCACATGTCTGAATCGACCCGGCATGGGGCGAACATCGGTCTGGCAATCTAGGTGAGGACTGCATGACAAATCGGCCGGTCGTTTCCGCTCAGGCGGAGATGATGGGCCGGCGTTTTTCTTAAGGGATTTGTTAAAACATGCCTTTTACAGGCCCGCAAACTTTTTCATAAGGAGGGAGAGAATGGTTCTTTCCATCTGCAATTTCAGATCCACACTTGTTTCAAAAATTGAAAACATCCGGGGGATCGGATTCCTTTGTCTGATGACGGCAGTTGTTGCCAGCGCTGTATTCATGACGGGTTGCTCGTCGGCGGTTGGTACCGATCTGGCACCACGGGAAGACATTTTGAAAACCTTGCGCGCACAAGGCTTTGTGTTTAATAAAAATGTCATCTCGACTGTATTTGGGGAAAATCAAAATCAGGTGATTGTCAGCGGGCAAATTGCACAGAAAACCCCTGATAACAAGAACGTAACCAACGGCACCAAGCTCACCCAGTACAGAAAAATTATCGTTGAAAATGTGGATGGAACCTGGAAGGTCATCTCGGCACCACCGTTGCAGCGTGAACAGTTTTCTTCGCGCCAGTACTAATGAATTCATCATCGCTTCCTGTCTGTTCTCCGTTCACGGGGGCGCAATTGATAAACCTGAAAAAGATGGTTAACTACTATGCATGCTGATATTTCTTCATTAGAGCCGACCTACGGATATTCGATCGAGAAATCCAATAAAGGAAAATGGGCTTTTTTCATCGCACTTGCGGGGGCGCTCGGCATCCCCCTTTGCTTTTTGATAAATCAGTTCCTCTTTGGTTCGGAGCAGATGCAACTCTGGTGGGAGTCGGCAAAGATCGCTCCGACGACACAACCCCAAGTATTGGCCGGATTCTGGATGACCATGGCTGGAATTTTTCTTGTCATTTGGCATTCGTGCGTCGTCAAGGGTTGGGCGCGCACAATATTGTGTTTGTCGGTGGGCTTCTTTATTGCGTGGTTTTACGAGTTTTTGGGAACCAACTTCCCGGGCGGCGGAATTTTCGGGCCATATAATTACAGCGATACCATCCTCTATCAGCATATTTACGGCGTTCCCGCCATGATTGCCTTTGGATGGGAGGTCATGGCCTATCCAGCGTTTTACCTTGTGCTGTATCTGCTTCCCAGTGAACAAATGGGCGAGGCTAAATCGTTATCCAAACGGATTATCAACAACGCCTTCATTTCAGTCCTTGGCGGCCTGTTTTGTGTTGTCCTGGACTTTATTGTCGATCCGATCTCAGTGGAATCAGGCTACTTTACCTGGCATACGAATGGCGGTATCTACCCGTGGCTGGAAGGTGCCGGCGAACCTCTCACCAACTTTTTGGGGTGGTGGATTTGCGGATTCACCATGATGTTCTTCTGGTGTTTCATTCTTCAGACAACACCGTCAAAACGACATGTCCGTTCCAGATACCTGGATATTTACATCCCCCTGGCTTTGTACTGCACATGGTTCACGAACTACATGTCGCAAGAACTGTTCATGCAGCATCGGGACGATGTCATTCTGTTCGGCTTGTTTGGTCCCGGCGGAATCATCATGATTCTTCTGGTGAAGCTTTTCCTGGAAAAGCGGGGACATCAGCCGCATCCGATAGGCCACGCGATTTCAAAAGAAGTGCTGCTCAAACGCAAGAACGCCTGATCAGGTTATCGCGGATATTTCTCACCTCGCCGGTATCCTGGCGAGGTGAGTGCATGCATCGTCGGCTGTATTGCGGACAGCTTCAGACAAACCTGGCAATCACCTCATCGGCATAGCGTTTGATCGCATTGGTCTTCATGGCCAGCGTCGGCTGTTGTTGCATGATCTTGCCAACGCCTTCTTCGGCCTGCATGCCGGGCAGTGCCCAGGGTGTGACTTGCAGATCGGTGATGCCGAGATCTTCGAGGTATTTGATGTCATCGATGCTCGTCGCATCCGGGCAGTGCAGCATGATGTCAAAGGGCTCCCTGTCGCGGCCGTATTCGCGTCGGTAGCGGTTGAGTTCATCGACGATGCCGGGGATCTCGGCCTTGTTGTGGATGACGCTAAGCCAGCCATCACCAAGGCGTGCGGCGCGCTGCATGGCTGGCGCGGTGGCGCCGCCAACATAGATCGGGATTTTCTTCTTCGGCGTCGGCGCCATGATCACACGGTCGAAGTCGATGTACTTGCCGTGAAATTCCTGCATGCCGCCTTGCATCAGCAGGCGGATCGCCTGAATGGCTTCGTCCTGACGCTTGCCGCGCGTCTTCATATCGATGTTGAGCCACTTGAATTCTTCGGGCATCCAGGCGAGGCCGACACCGAGAGCGACGCGGTCATTGGATACCTCCGCCACCGAGCACAGACTCTTGGCTTCCAGTAGCGGCTGACGGATGGCCAGTCGCAGTACCGAGGGGATGAAGCGGATGCGTTTCGTCACTACGGCCATCGCCGTCATTGCCACCCACGGATCGAGCACTGGCATATCCAGCGGCCAGAAGCGCGAGCCGTCCGGTGTGTAGGGATAAGGAACAGAGACTTTCTCCGGAAAAAATGGAGCATCGGCGACCTGGATGCTGTCCCAGCCGTGTGCGTCAGCGGTACGGGCGATTTCCTGGTGTTCGCCGGGATCGACCATGAACAGGTGAAATCCGAATCTCATGCTGTTTCTCCTCAGGTTTGTTCTTGTCGGTATGGGCAAGGCGTGAACAAAATTCCGGTTCCATTCTAGTCGTCAGGCGCCGTAATCAGGCGCTTGCAAGTTACTGAAGCAGGGTGCCAAGAACCCGTCAAAGGGTTGCGGATACCAGCATAAACGTTTATCTTGTCAGGCTTCGCGCTGGACTGAATCGGGGCGCCCATCGTCCGTTATTCTCCCGCACTTCCGGCGCATCCAGAACGAATTATTTCGAGCCGCCGATGTATTCCATTTCCGCCATCAACTACGTCTTTCTCACGCTGCTGTTGTGTGCGGCACTGATCAGTCTCGGCTTCGGCCTGCGCAAGTACTGGCGGCAGATGACCAATGGTCAGGCGTATTTTACCTCCGTCGAGCCGATCACCCGCGAGGCAGTGCTCGCCAGGATTAACTGGCGGACCTTCGCGCAGCGCGGTCTGCTGCTGTCGCGCCTCAAGAAGCGGCCAATTTCGGGGCTTGCTCACTACCTGTTGTTCTTTGGCGCCCTCATCGAAATTCTGGGTCACGGTCTGTTTCCGCTGACCTTCATCGGCGTTGATGTCTATCACGGCTGGTTTGGTCGCTATTTCATGGAGCTCGGTCGCGAAGTCGCCGGCCTGATGATTTTTACCGGGCTGCTGTTCTTTGCGATACGTCGTCTGGCGCCCCCCGATCGTCTCACCGCCGGTGGAAAAACGCGCAAGGGTTTCTCGCCTATGGAGGCGCTGCTGCTCGTGATCGTGCTGCTCGGTTTCACGGCCGAGACCTTCCGTCTCACCAATCCGGAGGCCAGCTCGCAGTTTGAATTCGTCGGCAAGGCACTGGCAGCGACGCTGGCCGGTGTCGACATCCATACGTTGGCCACTGGCAACCTGCTGTTCTGGTGGCTGCACATGTTGTTCGGCGTCGCCTTCATTGCGCTGATCGCGCACACCCCGATGTCGCACATGGTGCTCGGTCTCGCCAATAGCGGCCTGGCGAAGAAGCGCTCGGGCATCACTCTCGCACCGATCGACTTCGACGCCGAGGAAACAGAGGGCAAGGAACTGGTGCTCGGCGCCAGCAAACTCTCGCACCTCAGCCAGAAATATCTGATGGATGCCGCCACCTGCCTGTGGTGCGGACGCTGCCATGAAGTCTGCCCTGCGGCGCAGACCGGCAAGGCCCTGTCGCCCAAGTCCATCATGGCTGTCTGCGCCGAATACATGGCGCAAGGCAAGTTTGATGATGACTCGCTGATCGACACCATTGGCCAGGAAGCGGTGTTCAATTGCACGACCTGCGGTGCCTGTATCGAGGAATGTCCGGTCAGCAACAGCCCGGCCGAGATCGTGCTGGAGCTTCGTCGCAACTTCGTCATGGAGCGTTCGGAAATGCCCGACACCATGGCGGCAGCCAACGCCAATATGGAAAAGCGTGGTCATCCCTTCGTCGGCACCTCGGCCAACGTCGATGACTGGAAGAAGGGCCTGGAATTCGAAGTGCCGCTGTTCGTGCCGGGCGAAACCGAATACCTGCTCTGGCTCGGCTGCGCCGTGACCTACGAGGAGCGCGCCCAGGCGATCGCTCGCGCCATGGTGCAAATCCTCGAAGCTGCCGGGATTTCCTACGGTACGCTCGAAGGCCCGCATTGCACGGGTGATCCGTCCAAGATGATGGGCAACGAAATGCAGTTCGTCGAAACTGCCCAGGGCAACATCGAGGAATTCCAGGAGATGAAGATCCAGAAGGTCATCACCATGTGCGCCCACTGTTTCAACAGTTTCGACCGCTATTACCCGGAGCTCGGCGCTGACTGGCAGACGATCCCGCATGCGGTGCTGATCGACCAGCTCATCAAGGATGGCAAGCTCAAGGTTCAAAGCAGCACCGAGAAGATCACTTTTCACGATCCCTGCTATCTGGCGCGCCACAACGATATCGTTGACGAGACGCGCAGCGTGGTGTCTGCCGTCGGTCAACTGATCGAAATGCCGCGCAATCGCAAGGACAGCTTCTGTTGTGGCGCCGGTGGTGGTAACTACTGGGGTGGCCAGGGCGGCACGGCGCGTATCAGCGACGTGCGCGCTCAGGAAGCCTTCGACACCGGGGCCGACAAGATCGCTACCTCTTGTCCTTTCTGCATGCTGATGCTCACGTCGAGTGCCACCAAACATACGGAAGAGCGCAAGGTATTCGACGTTGCGGAGCTGGTGCTTGAACGCCTCGAAAACAAGCCGGCTGCCACCACACACTGATTGCAGTGCCATGCATTTTCAAACCATTTTTCAATTCATCCATGAGGACAACC
>DAOLZE010000083.1:0-9263 GCA_035426125.1 Rhodocyclaceae bacterium | reverse complement strand
GACCTGCTTGATGTCGTCCGGCGTGAAGAATTTACCCCTACCGCTTATCGCACATTGGCCTTCGCCGATATGGAGATCCCCCTTGGGCATGGCGCCAGCATGCTCGCGCCGAGGATCGAGGCCCGTGCCCTGCAGACGCTGAAAATCAGGAAAACCGACAAGGTTCTGGAAATTGGCACCGGGTCCGGCTACATGGCGGCGCTGCTGGCAGCGCATGCCGGACATGTCCACAGCGTCGAGATCGTGGCCGAACTGGCCGATGCTGCTCGTGCCACGCTCAAGCATCAGGGTATCGGCAATGTGGCGGTAGTAACCGGCGATGCCGCACAAGGCTGGGTAGCCCAGGCGCCCTATGATGCCATCATGGTATCGGGCGGGATGCCTTTGCTGCCGCAGACCTTGCTCAATCAACTGAAGATTGGTGGCCGTTTATTGGCGTTTGTCGGCGAAGCACCGATTATGGAAGTGCAGTTTGTGACGCGCACTGCAGAAAAAACCTTCAAGTGCGTCAGTCTGTTCGAAACCGTCGTGCCACAACTGGCTAATACCCAACAGCCCGCACGTTTTAGTTTCTGATTCTGAACATGCATGAAATCAGTGCATCACAACTGGATGATTGGCTCAAGGACGAGAAGCGCAGCAAGCCGTTTCTGCTCGATGTGCGCGAATCGTGGGAGTTCGAGATTTGCCATATTTCCGGCGCCAGCTTGATGCCGATGGGCAGTGTGCCACAACGTATTCACGAGCTGGATCGTGGCACTGAAACTGTGGTGATCTGTCACCACGGCATACGTAGCTATGAAGTTGGTTTGTTTCTTGTACAGCAAGGATTTACGCAGGTCATAAATCTGCGTGGTGGTATTGCGGCCTGGGCGCAGCAGGCCGACTCGCGCATGCCAACATATTAGATAGAAGAAGGCCCAGGAGGACTCATGAAAAAATTGTTACCGCTATTGATGGCTGCCGCATTTGCGGCAGGAGAAGCCGGCGCCACAGACCTGCTCGGCGTATATCACGATGCCGTCGTCTATGACGCCCAGTTTTCTGCCGCACGCGCAAGTCGCGATGCAGATCTCGAAAAGTTGCCGCAGGGAGAATCCAGATTGCTGCCGACGGTGGGACTCTCGGCCAACACGCAAAAAAACGACATCACCACCGGCCTGCGCATGGATCCATCGATGACACCACTGGCGGCGATTGCCGGTAAACAGCAGAGCACCGCGAAATACAACAGCAATGGCTGGTCGTTGAATCTGTCGCAACCGCTATTTCGCTGGCAGAACTGGATGACCTACCAACAGTCCGAACTGGCTGTGGTACAAGCCGAAGCACAGTATAAGCTCGCCAAGCAGGATCTGGTTCTGCGCGTGGTCAAGGCCTATTTCGATGTGCTGCTGTCTCAGGAAAGCCTCATCACGGCACAGTCGCAAAAGACCGCCATCGCCGAGCAACTGGCTGCTGCCAAGCGGAATTTTGAAGTCGGCACAACCACCATCACCGATACGCACGAAGCGCAGGCACGCTTCGATTTGACCACGGCGCAGGAAATCGCCGCTGAAAGCGATTTACAGATCAAGCATCACGCCTTGCGCACACTGATCGGCAAAGATGCCGATACCCTGAAAAAACTCAAGGAAGGTGTGGCGATTTCCGCACCGCAGCCAAACGATATCAGCAAGTGGGTCGAATCCGCCGAAAAGGAAAACCTCGGTGTACAAATCGGCCAGGCCAGCCTGGAAATCGCCAATCGGGAAATCGAAAAACAGGGCGCCGGACATTACCCGACCCTCGATCTGGTGGCTTCGCACGGCAGAAGCTCGAGCGGCCTCAATCCGAGTTTGCCGGCATTGGGCGGGTCCGACACGACCTCCACAGTCATCGGTCTGCAACTCAATATTCCAATCTACGCCGGCGGCTTTGTTTCTTCAAAGGAGCGCGAAGCGGTGGCATTACGCGAAAAAGCCCTCGCCGATCTCGAAAATATACGGCGCAATGCTGCACTCGGCGCACGCCAGTCCTACCTTGGCGTGAGTTCAGGTCTGGCGCAGGTCAAGGCACTCGAACAGGCGCTGGTCTCTTCGCAATCCGCGCTCGATTCGAACAAACTTGGTTATGAAGTTGGCGTACGTGTGAATATGGATGTACTGAATGCCCAGCAACAGTTCTATTCAACCCGCCGCGACCTTGCCAAGGCGCGCATTGATACACTGACCGCCCAGCTCAACCTGAAGGCCGCCACTGGCGCCCTGACTGAGGCTGATGTCGTGATGGTGAATTCGCTGCTGACTGATTGATTACAAGCATCAAGGCAGCCAATGAGGGGGCAATGCGCCCCTTTCCTGGTGCAAAACAGATAGCCGACTAATTTACTCAGGTTCTGTGCCAGAATGACAACCTTTAAGCCTAAAGATTGTCATGCCCAATCGCCTCACTGACGAAACATCGCCATATCTCCTGCAGCATGCCGAAAATCCTGTCGACTGGTGGCCGTGGGGTGAGACAGCGCTGAATTTCGCACGCAGGGAAAACCGGCCGATTCTGCTATCCATTGGCTATTCCGCCTGCCACTGGTGCCATGTCATGGCGCATGAGTCCTTTGAGGATGCCGATGTCGCCGCTGTGATGAACCGGCTGTTCGTTTGTATCAAGGTTGATCGTGAGGAGCGCCCCGATCTCGACCAGATTTACCAGACGGCGCAGCAGATGCTGACACACCGCACTGGCGGCTGGCCGCTGACGATGTTTCTGACACCGGACGGCGCACCCTTCTTCGGCGGCACCTATTTTCCAAAGTCACCGCGCTATGGCTTGCCTGGCTTTCCTGACCTGCTAAAGCAGATGGCGCAGGTCTTTGTCGAACGCCGCAGCGATATCGACAAGCAGAACACTGCCCTATTGAAGGCCATGTCGGAGATGCTGCCACGCGCTACTGCGCCAGATGATCTTGACGTGCGGCCGCTGAATGCATTGCGCAAAGCACTCGACGCAAGCTTCGACACGGTTCACGGAGGTTTTGGCGATGCGCCAAAATTCCCGCATCCCGGCGATCTGGCTTTTCTGATGCGGCGGGCGACGCAGTACGGGGATGCGGAAGCCGGCAAGATGGCGCTGACTACATTGCGACGCATGGCGGAGGGAGGGATTCACGATCAGTTGGGCGGCGGATTTTCGCGCTACAGCGTCGATGAAGAATGGAGTATTCCCCATTTTGAAAAAATGCTCTACGACAATGGACCGCTGCTGGCGCTCTACGCCGAGGCCTGGGCGATGACCGACGATGCACTGTTTCGAGCTGCGGCAGAAGGTATCGCAACCTGGACAATGCGCGAAATGCAATCTCCGGCAGCAGCAGGTGAGGGCGGTTATTATTCTTCGCTCGACGCCGATTCGGAGGGTAAAGAGGGAAAGTTCTACGTATGGGACTCGTCCGAGGTGCGGCAACTTCTCTCGCCAGACGAATATGCTTTTGCTGCGCGACATTGGGGCCTTAACGGCCCACCAAATTTCGAGAATGCATTGTGGAATTTGCGCATTACCGTGGCTCTCGACCAACATGATAAGGATGCTGCCGCATCGATTGAATCGGCACGCGCCAAGCTCTTCGCCGCACGCGAGCAACGTATCCACCCGGGCCGCGACGAAAAAATCCTGACCAGCTGGAATGCCCTGATGATTGAGGGCATGGTGCATGCCGCGCGGATTTTCCGGCGCGCCGACTGGCTAGCCTCGGCGCGCGGTGCGCTGACCTTCGTGCGCACCGTTTTCTGGAAGGACGGTCGGCTACTGGCAACCGGCAAAGATGGCCGGGCACATCTCGATGCCTATCTCGACGATCATGCCTTTCTGATTGCCGCCTTGCTCGAGATGCTACAAACGGATTTTCGCATCGAGGACCTTGCGTTCGCACGGGAACTGGCCGACGCACTGCTGGAAAATTTTGAGGATCGTCAGTTGGGTGGCTTCTTCTTTACCCGCCATGATCACGAACCCCTGATTCATCGCCCCAAGCCCGGCCACGATAACGCCATGCCAGCGGGCAATGCCGTCGCTGCATGGTCCTTGCAGCGCCTGGCACAGCTATGTGGCGAGCAGCGCTATGCCGATGCTGCGGAGCGTACGCTGCATCTGTTTCAGGCACAAATGCTACAACAGCCGGGCGGTTGCGCATCGATGCTGCGAGCCCTGGAAGAGTGGCTGACACCCCCGCGTCTGGTATTACTGCGCGGCCCTAAGGATCAGGTTGCCGAGTGGCAGGAACGTTTGGCCCGTATGGTTTTACCGGATGTCCAGATACTGGGTTTACCCAATGCCATCAATGATCTCCCTGAAGTTTTGAGAAAACCCGAAAGCACCCATGTCAACGCCTGGGTATGTTCAGGCGTTACCTGCCTGTCTCCGATGGAAAACTGGACGGAACTGGAACGGATTCTCAAGCATGGCTTTTTGTTGTAAAATTTACCAACTTTTTAGTCGCGATTATTTTATTTATCCACGCATCATTTACTGACCAATAAGAGGAATTTATGAAATCCATTTTGATCTCTGCCCTGACAGCTGCCGCTGTTCTGACATCCACCGTTGCACTGGCCAACACCGACCTGGCAAAGAAGAACAATTGCCTTGCCTGCCACGCAGTTGACAAGAAGCTGGTTGGCCCCTCCTATCAGGATATCGCCAAGAAATATGCCGGCCAAGCCGGTGCGGAAGCCAAACTTTTTGACCGCATCAAGAAGGGAACCGATGCGACCGGCGGCCCGAACTGGAAAGCTGTGACCGGTGGCATTCCGATGCCCGCCAACGTAATGGTGAAGGATGACGACATCAAGGCACTTGTGAAGTGGGTTCTTGCCGGCGCGAAATAAATTTGAGCCAGTTGTACAGGTTTGTAAAAAGGCCAGCTTGAAAGCTGGCCTTTTTATTTTTGCTTCAAAATTTCAGTATTTCAACCAAGGTCGAGCAGTTCGACCTCGAAAAGCAGCGTGGCATTTGGTGGAATGGCGCCGCCCGCTCCGCGCGCACCATAGCCAAGCTCCGGCGGAATAGTGAGTTTGCGGGTACCGCCGATTTTCATGCCGGCCACACCTTCGTCCCAGCCGGCGATGACTTCGCGACCGCCGAGACGAAATTCAAAAGGTTCGCGGCGATCCTTGCTCGAATCGAATTTGCGTCCGTCCATCAGCCAGCCCGTGTAATGCACCAGCACGGCATGGCCGCGAACCGCTTCGGCGCCTTCGCCGACGATGATGTCCTCGATGACGAGTCCGCTTGCAGTAGTTGTCTGGCTCATTGCTTTTCTTTCCTGTCGTTTAAACCGCGAATTATGACGGAACTCGACTCGATCGGGGAAGCACAATACCCCCTGGGTTGAAGAGGTTTTCTGCAACGGAGGCTGACGGTAGGTGTGTAAAACAGATGGCCTTGAACTGGCCATGGCTGGAACATCGGTCTCAACAACAGCAGGGTGGCAGCAGGGGAACGGTGCCTATTGGGGTTCCTGGCAAACCTCGTAATCAACGAGATCCGGGATGTCCTCGAAAAATGCCTGGCCAAAGCACAGACGACCACTGCCCTTGAGGGTGGTTGCGCCCTGCTTGAGATAAAAATCGGCACCATCATGCGGGCTGACAAAAGTACCATTGGTGCTTATATCCAGCAGAACAAAACTGTCGCGGCGCATCTCGATGCGACAATGATTGCGTGAAGCGCGCTGATCCTTGATGACCAGATCGCTTCGTTCATTGCGCCCGAGCGTGATGAGTGGAGCAGTGGTGTTCATCAGGATTTCGCGATCGCCATGCCGCAGACGCAGGCATACAGTCGAGACGGGCCCCACTGCTGGCGCATTGCCAATGTCCTTCCAGAGCACTTCAAATATGCCAACATCCTCGTTCTTGTTCTTGATTGGCGGCAGGTCAAGCGCCCGGGTCATCTGCCGCAGGCTTGCTGGAAACGTGGCGATAGCAGCGCCGCTGGTGACGATCTGACCAAGCCGGGCCTGCTTGACCAGACGTGAAGCAATATTCACCGTCTCGCCGAAAACATCGTTGTTTTCATCCTGCAGCGTTCCGTAATGAAAGCCGATGCCGATTGCCAGCTTGATGCCGGACACCGCCGGCAATGTTTCGACACGCTCCTGCATTTCGCAGGCAGCACGCAATGCCTCCTCGGCATTACCAAACACCGCCATGATGTGGCTGCCGCTACGCTTGGCTACGCGGCCCTTGAAGGTTGTAACGGCGCGCTCCATGCGATTGAAACAACGCTCAAGCGCCTGCACGGCTTCAGCGTGACCAAGTTTCTCGATCAAAAACTTGCCGCCGGTAATGTCGGCGAAGAGCGGACTGAATTTATGTGTTTTCTGACTCATCGCTAAGTATCAAGGCTGACGCCAGTCGTAATGCGGCAGGCATCGTTGCTGGAGATTGGCTTCGATTGTACACGTTGCTTCATGACAAACAAGACATCGCGAGCGCATCTGCGGCAGAAAGCTCACGTTACGGAGTCGTTTCTGGCCGCCCCGTACGCAGCTGGAAATTGATCACCCCGACATCCTCTCCCGTGTTGCATGCACTCCCTGCGGACACAGCGAGAGCATCAAAATCCTCGGCATCGAAAGCGCGGTCGCCTTGCGGATCGGGCTGGCCGCTCGGCCGCAGGCCAGCGAAATCGAAGTGGCGCGGATCGGCAAGATGCGAGGGCACGACATTCTGCAGACTGCGGAACAGTGATTCGATACGTCCGGGAAAACGCTTTTGCCAGTCGTTGAGCATCTGCTTGATCTGCTTGCGCTGCAACTGTTCCTGGCTACCGCACAGATCGCAGGGAATGATCGGAAATTCGCGCAGCGCAGCCCAGACGGCAAGATCCTTCTCGCTGCAATAGGCCAGCGGACGAATGACAATATTCTTGCCATCGTCGGATACCAGCTTCGGCGGCATCGCCTTCAGCTTGCCGGCAAAGAACATATTGAGGAACAGTGTTTCGAGAATGTCGTCACGATGGTGGCCCAGAGCAATTTTTGTTGCGCCAAGCTCGCCTGCTACGCGATACAGAATGCCACGACGCAGGCGCGAACACAGCGCGCAGGTTGTCTTGCCCTCCGGTACCACACGCTTGACGATGGAATAGGTGTCCTGATCCTCGATGTGAAACGGCACGCCGATGGTGCGCAGGTAATTCGGCAGCACCTCGGCGGGGAAACCCGGCTGCTTCTGATCGAGATTCACGGCGACAAGCTCGAAGTCGATCGGCGCATGCTCGCGCAGGTGTAGCAGGATATCGAGCAAGCCGAAAGAATCCTTGCCACCAGACAGGCAGACCATGACCTTGTCGCCCTGTTCAATCATATTGAAATCAGCGATGGCCTGACCGGCATTGCGGCGCAGACGCTTGGCCAACTTGTTGCCCTCGATGCGCTGTCGGTCGAACTGGCGTGCGGTCGGTGATGCGTTGGAGGCGGTAGATTTTGTTGTATTCATGAGATCAAAGATAAATGCTGCGCCCGCCATCGACATTGATGACCTGGCCGGTGACATACGGCGCATCGAAAATAAGAAAACGTACAGCACGTGCGATGTCGGCAGACGAGCCCTGACGTTGCAGAAGCGTACGCGAAACAATCGTAGACTTTGCGTTGTCATCGAACTCACCAGCCGCGGCGCCCACCGGCCATTCGACCGGCCCCGGTGCCACGGCGTTGACGCGCACGGCAGGAGCCAACTCCAGTGCCAGCGCACGCGTCAAACCAAGCAAACCGGCCTTGGCGGCACAGTAAAGCGGAAAATTCTTCAGCGGTCGCTCGGCGTGGATGTCGGTGATATTGACGATGGTGCCACACGATGCATGCAGATGTACCGCCGCGGCCTGGCTGAGAAACAGCGGCGCCTTCAGATTGCTGCCGATAAGTTCCTGCCAGGCCTGTTCGTCGATGCTGCCGAGCGGTGTTGCATAAAAGGCCGAGGCGTTATTCACCAGCGCATCGAGCCGACCAAACTGCGCGACAGCGGATTCGACGAGACCAACGATCTGTGCGTTGTCGCACAAATCAGCCTGGATGCAAACTGCCGAACCGGGCCGCACCACATTCAGTTCCACCGCCAGCGCCGTGGCTTCCTGTACCGAAGAACGATAATGCAGGATCACGCGGGCACCAGCTGCATGCAGCGTGCGGGCGATTTCCGCGCCGACACGCCGCGCGGCACCGGTGATCAGGATGACCGGGGATAAAGAGGCTTCAGGGTTCATGACCGGAAGTATACACACGCCGCAGGCGCTTCATCGGCTTCCTTCAGTCGTCATT
This sequence comes from Rhodocyclaceae bacterium, assembly GCA_035426125.1. Classification (GTDB taxonomy): domain Bacteria; phylum Pseudomonadota; class Gammaproteobacteria; order Burkholderiales; family Rhodocyclaceae; genus Sterolibacterium. Next base: position 964 of record DAOLZE010000083.1, on the reverse strand, counting down.
CCCGCGAAATCAGGAATCCGGAGTTTCACTATTCTGCAAGCAGGCGGTCAATAACGCGTGCCGCCGCCGCCATACCAAAACTCGCGGTGACCGCCACAGCCGAGCCGTAGCCGGCACAATTAAGACCTTGCAGACTGATGTGGTCAGGCGGTGCTGCGTCGATATCGCAGGCCAGTGCCGCGTTCTCCGGGCGGACGATCGGCTCGATGGAGAACACACAATCAACGCCAAAGTTCTGTTTTGATCCACGCGGAAAATTGTAGCTCTTGCGTAATTGCGCACGCAGTCGCGCCGCCAGCGGATCGTGCTCGGTACGCGCCAGATCGGCAACCTGGATGCGCGTCGGATCGCGACGTCCACCGGCGGCGCCAGTGGTTACAACCGGCAGATCAATAGTCCGGCAATGGGCGATCAGTGCCGCCTTGGCGCGTACCTGGTCAATGGCATCGAGCACGCATTCATGCAATGTACTTTTTATCAGCAGCGCCGCAACGTTTTCCGGGCTGATGAAATCATCGATCTGCGTAACGACACAGGACGGATTGATGGCCAGGATGCGCGACGCCATCGCCTGCACCTTGGCGCGGCCATACTCACCGTCGAGTGCGTGGATCTGCCGATTGGTGTTGGACTCAGCAACATGGTCAAGGTCAATCAGGGTGATCCGCCCGACCGCCGAGCGCGCCAGCGCCTCCGCCGCCCAGGAACCAACACCACCGATACCGATAACATAAACGTGGGATACCCCAAGACGTGCCAACGCGGCATCGCCATAGAGCCGCGCGATACCGCCAAAACGACGCGAGTAATCCATTTCAGGTGCGATTAACACTGTGGGATTCTCCAGAGTTATTGCAAGCATGATCAAACCGGATGAGGTTGTGCAGGCCACCACAACCATTATTAGTCCGCGAGTTCAAGTTCGAAGTGCAATTTTGATTAATTGGGTAGAAGGGCGAGATGC
>DAOLZE010000082.1:0-9304 GCA_035426125.1 Rhodocyclaceae bacterium | reverse complement strand
CGAGCAATGCGGGATCGACCGGCAACAGAGGTAATGTCTGGGCAGCAAGCAGGCTGCCCGATGTGCTGATCATCACCAGATACGCGATTTTTTTTTGCCGGAAAAAACGCATGCTGTTGTCGATGGCCACTATTGTTTGCAACCGCTTTGCGAAGAATACAATTTCGCCAACCGGAAGCCTAGCGACGCTGAATGATAGAATTTGTCATTCTATCATCGGGTGTACGGCTCGGGCTCATCCACGAAGCCGCACATTCTCCAAAAATCCCAATGCAACGACAGTTACAGATCGAGTCCTGGCTCCAGACGCTCTATCCGGACCAGCCATTCAGGCTGACTCCCGCCTCGGCGGATGCCAGTTTCCGCCGCTATTTCCGCGCCACCTTCGATGCGAGGCCGGAACGGCAGAATTCGCTGATTGTTATGGATGCGCCGCCAGCCAGCGAGGATTGCCACCCATGGTTGCATGTCCAGCAACTTTTCGAGGCTGCGGGCGCGCATGTGCCGCATGTTTTGGCGCAGGATCTCGAGCGTGGCTTCCTTGTACTTTCCGATCTCGGTAATACCACCTATCTGGCCGCCCTGACAGCGCAGCCGGAGGCCAAGGTTGCGCGGCATCTGTATGATGATGCTATCGATGCGCTGATTCGCATCCAGTTGGCCAGCAAGCCTGGCGTCCTGCCAGAATATGACCGCGCCCTGTTGCAGCGCGAACTGATGCTGTTTCCGGACTGGTATGTCATGAAACATCTCGGTGCAACGCTCAGTGATGCGCAACGCGCAGTCATGGAACATGCCTTTGAACGCATCCTCGCCGTCAATCTCGCCGAACCACAGGTTTTTGTGCATCGCGATTACCATTCACGCAACCTGATGCGGTTGGAAGGCAGCGATGCCAATAATCCTGGCGTCATCGACTTTCAGGATGCCGTGTACGGCCCGATCAGCTATGACCTCGTCTCGCTGTTCAAGGATGCCTACATCGAATGGGATGAGGCGCTGACGCTCGACTGGCTGATCCGCTACTGGGAAAAGGCGCGCCGCGCCGGCTTGCCGGTACGCGCCGATTTCGGCGACTTCCACCGTGACTATGAATGGATGGGGGTACAACGCCACATCAAGGTACTGGGGATTTTTGCACGCCTCTATCACCGCGATGGCAAGGACGGTTATCTCAAGGATATGCCGCTGGTGGCAGGTTATCTGCGCAAGGCCGCCGACCGCTACCGTGAGCTGGGACCGTTTCTCAAGCTGCTCGATGAACTTGAAAACCGCGCAGTGCAGACGGGATACACGTTTTGAAAGCCATGATTCTTGCGGCCGGCCGCGGCGAACGCATGCGACCGCTGACCGATACCTGCCCGAAACCGCTGCTGTCGGTCGGCGGCAAGCCGCTGATCATCTGGCAGATCGAGCGACTGGTGGCTGCAGGCATCACTGATCTGGTAATCAACCACGCCCATCTCGGTGAGCAGATTGAGGCTGCGCTTGGCGACGGTCGCCGCTTTGGCGCACACATTGCCTACTCGCCAGAACGGGAGGCATTGGAGACTGCCGGTGGCGTCGCCAATGCGCTGCATCTGCTTGGTGCGGCACCGTTTCTGGTGGTCAGCGCCGATATCTACTGCGAATGCGATTACCGCCGGATGATCGAATCTGCGGGACAGGTCGATGAAAGAACGCCGGCTTTTCTCTGGATGGTCGATAACCGCGAATGGCATCCACAAGGCGACTTCGCGCTGCGCGACGGTGTGCTGCATCTCGATGGCGAGCCGCGCCTGACCTACTCGAATCTCGGTATTTTTTGCCCGGAATTTTTTATCGATGTCGTTCCGGGTGCTCGTCTGCCGCTGCGGCCCCTCTTCGATCAGGCGATCCCTGCCGGACGCATTCTGGGCGCCCGCATGAGCGGGCTGTGGGACAATATCGGCACCCCGGCGCAACTTGCCGCACTCGACAATACGTTGCGGCACCGCCAGCCCGATTGACAGCAGCCTCCCAACCACATGAGTATTGATTCCATCGACATTGCCCCGTTCGCCGCACGCCGTGCCCGCGTTATGGAGCACATGGGCAGCGGCCTCGCCGTCATCCCGACGGCTGCCGAACATTTGCGCAACCGGGATTCTCATTACCCCTATCGTGCAGACAGCTACTTCCATTACCTGACCGGTTTCGACGAACCTGATGCGGTGCTGCTGCTGATTGCCGGCGCCCATCCGCAAAGCATCCTGTTTTGTCGCACCAAGGATGCCGACAAGGAAATCTGGGACGGTTTTCGCTGGGGCCCGGAGGCGGCATGTGAGCGTTTCGGTTTCGACGCTGCGCAGCCGATCGAGCGCTTTGATGTGCAATTTGCCGAGTTACTCGCCGATCAGCCGTCGTTATGGTTTTCGCTCGGCTACGACGCGATCTGGGATGCCCGTATTGCCGGCGCACTCAACGAGGTACGCGCCCAGGCACGCAACGGCAAACAGACGCCAGCGCAGGTCAACGACATTCGGATGACGCTAGATGCCATGCGCCTGATCAAGGATCACAGCGAGATTGCCATCATGCGTCGCGCCGCGAGCATTTCCGCCGACGCGCATCGTCGTGCTATGTGCGCCACACGTCCGGGACGCCACGAATACGAAATCGAAGCCGAACTGCTGCACGAATTCCGCCGTCGCGGCTGTCAGGCGACCGCCTATTCCTCTATCGTTGCCGGTGGCGCCAACGCCTGCATCCTGCACTACATCGGGAATGACCGAATATTGCGCGACGGCGACCTGCTGCTGATCGACGCCGGTGGTGAACTTGACGGATATGCTTCCGATATTACGCGGAGCTTTCCGGTGAATGGCCGTTTCAGCGGTGCGCAGGCCGACGTGTATCGCCTGGTGCTCGATGCGCAAATCGCCGCCATCGCCGCCATCAAGCCCGGTGTGAGTTTTCTTGATCCGCATGAGGCCGCTCTCAAAGTGCTTGCTCAGGGCATGCTGGATCTGCGTCTGCTGCAAGGCTCCCTCGATGGCGTCATCGAGTCCGAAGCCTACAAGCGTTTCTATATGCACCGTACCAGTCACTGGCTCGGTCGTGATGTGCATGATGCCGGTGCCTACAAGCGCGGTGAAACCTGGCAAATTCTGCAACCAGGTATGTTGCTGACTGTCGAACCGGGTTGCTATATCCGCGCTGCCGATGATGTGCCGGCCGCCTTTCACGACATCGGTGTGCGCATCGAAGACGATGCACTGGTCACCGCCGATGGCTGCGAAATCATCACCCATGAAGCACCGAAGTCGATTCGCGATATCGAAGCGCTGATGCAAGAAGCGGAAAATGATTGAGCGCACACACCATGCGCCCCCTGTCGCCATCGTGGGTGGCGGCCCGGTTGGGATGACGCTTGGTCTGGCGCTTGCCGCACACGGAATCCGCGCCAGCATTCATGATGCCCGGCCGCGCGGCGCCGCACGCCATGACAAAAGGGCCATAGCGCTGTCGCACGGCTCGCGGCAGATCCTCGAATGGCTCGGTGTCTGGCAGCAAATTACCGCCACACCGATCAGGGTGATTCATGTTTCGCAGCAAGGCGGCTTTGGCCGCACGCGCATCACGGCAGAGGAGCAGGGCGTAGCGGCGCTTGGCTATGTGGCTACTGCAACAAGTATCAACACGGCACTCGACGACGCGCTGACAGCACGCAACATCGAGTTCCACGGCGACAATCGCGTCGAGCATGTCGAGACAACGGCGCAACATGTCACGTTGCATTGCACCAGCGGCACAACCACGACGCCGCTCGTCGTGTATGCCGAAGGCGCCATCAACGCCGATGCAGCGGCAACGGTGAATGATTATGGCCAGCATGCGGTGATTTGTACCGTCACGCCGGACAGACAGCACGGCAATATCGCTTTTGAGCGCTTCACGCCGCAGGGTCCGTTGGCACTCTTGCCTTGCGGCAACGAATTCGCCGTGGTGTATCCCTGCCCGGCTGATAAAGCCGCTTTTCTCGTCGCGCTGCCCGATGAAAAATTTCTCGGCTGCCTGCAAAACCACTTCGGCAAGCGCCTCGGATTTTCCGCCGTAACGCCGCGCCATGTTTTTCCGCTCAGCCTGCGCTATCGTAATTCGCCCGTCGACGTGCGTAGTGTCTGGCTCGGTAATGCCGCCCAAACATTGCATCCGGTGGCTGGTCAGGGGTTCAACCTGGCTCTGCGCGATGTATGGGAACTCGCCAGTACGCTGGCCGATACAGATAACCACGCCGCCGATCCTGGCGGCGCCGCGTTACTCGCGCGCTATGCGGCGGCGCGCCACCTCGATCGCCGTAGTGCGATCGGGTTCACCGACATGCTGGTGCGCACCTTCAGCAACGATACCCCACCGCTGCGTACTGTGCGTGGCATTGGTCTTTGTATGCTCGACATTTTGTCTCCGCTGCGTGGCTTTGTGGCACGGCGCATGATGTATGGTGCACGCGCCTGGCCTTGAAGCACGTCAGGGATCTTTACGGTAGAATTCGCGCCTTCCACGCTTTCCGTTTGACACCCGAGTTTGCTTCGTTCGGTCCCTATCCAATGCACTTCGTCGGCTTCCAGCTCCGTAATAATCTGTTCGTTGCACCCATGGCGGGCGTAACCGATCGGCCATTCCGTCAGCTTTGCAAGCAGCTTGGCGCAGGACTGGCTGTATCCGAAATGGTGACTTCCAATTCCCTGCTTTACGGTAGCGCCAAGACCTTGCGGCGCGCCAATCACGATGGCGAGGTGGAGCCGGTTTCCGTGCAGATCGCCGGCGCCGATCCGCGCATGATGGCTGAGGCGGCACGCCACAATATCGATCATGGCGCGCAGATCATTGATATCAACATGGGCTGTCCGGCGAAAAAAATTTGTAACGTCATGGCTGGTTCGGCGCTTATGCAGGACGAAGCATTGGTGGCAAAAATCCTCGAAGCCGTTGTTGATGCGGTGCCAAATACGCCGGTAACACTGAAGTTCCGCACTGGCTGGAATCAGGACAACAGGAATGCTCCCGTTATTGCGCGGATTGCCGAGGAGAGCGGTATCCGCGCCATCGCCATTCATGGCCGCACGCGTGCCGATCAGTATCGCGGCGACGCCGAGTACGACACCATTGCATTGGTCAAGTCGCGTGTAAAAATTCCGGTGATCGCCAATGGCGATATCGACTCACCGCAGAAGGCTCGCCATGTCCTCGACTACACCAAGGCCGATGGCTTGATGATCGGCCGCGCCGCGCAGGGACGTCCGTGGATTTTTCGCGAAATCGAGCATTATCTGGCAACCGGCGAACTGCTGCCGGCACCGCGCGTTATCGAAATCCACCAGATCATGCGCCGCCATCTGGCTGATCTGTACGCATTCTATGGCGAACATACCGGCGTCAGAATCGCCCGTAAGCACATTTCCTGGTACACCAAAGGACTGGTGGGCGCTGCACATTTTCGCCATGCCATGAATCAACTGGCCAGCGTCGATGCGCAATTGCAGGCGACCGATGAATTCTTTCTCGGTCAGGCGGCTGCCAACGACCGACTTTCCTATGAAGAGGCGCTCGCCGCATGACGACCAACGATATTGCCGAATGTGTCCGTCGCTCGCTCAACCGCTACTTTCGCGACCTCGATGGCGAGAAGCCTTGCACGATCTATGACATGGTTATCAGCAATGTCGAGCGTTCAATGCTTGCATCGGTTATGGAGCATGCCGAAGGGAATCAGACGGTCGCCGCCGAAATGCTCGGCATCAACCGCAATACCTTGCGCCGCAAGCTCACCGAATATGAGCTTTTGTAATTCTCCGCTGCATTTTAAAAACATCTCTTTTTTGATCCGATCATGAAAATTTCCCAGGCCCTGATCAGCGTCTCGGACAAGCACGGCGCCGTCGATTTTGCGCGCGCCCTGTCCGCTCTCGGCATCAATCTGCTGTCGACCGGCGGTTCTGCAAAATTGCTGCGCGATGCAGGTTTGCCAGTGACCGAGGTTTCCGATTACACCGGTTTCCCGGAAATGCTCGATGGCCGCGTCAAGACACTGCATCCGAAAGTGCATGGCGGCATCCTCGGCCGCCGCGATCTGCCCGAGCATCTGCAGACCATGCAGGAACATGGCATTGCACCGATTGATCTGGTGGTCGTTAATCTTTACCCGTTCCAGAAGACCGTTGCCAAGGCCGACTGCACACTGGAGGACGCCATCGAGAACATCGATATCGGCGGTCCGACGATGGTGCGTGCAGCAGCGAAGAATCACGGTAACGAACAGGGCGGGGTTGGTGTTGTCACAGATCCGGATGATTACGCTGCCATCATCGCGGAGTTGCAAGCCAATCAGGGCGCATTGTCTTACAAGACACGCTTCGCACTGGCGAAAAAGGCCTTCACGCATACCGCGCGTTATGACGGCGCGATTGCCAACTGGCTGACCCGGCTGGATGCCGAAAACAAGCCCGGCCAGTTTCCCGACCGGTTGCAGCTGGCCTTCGACAAGGTCGAGGATCTGCGCTACGGTGAGAACCCGCATCAGCAGGCGGCGTTTTATCGTGAGTCGACGAGTGAGGCGCTCGTCGGCAGTATTGCCAGCTACACCCAATTGCAGGGCAAGGAACTTTCCTACAACAATATCGGCGATGCCGATGCGGCTTGGGAATGCGTCAAGGCATTTGGTGGCGATGGCAGCGCCGCCGCCTGCGTCATCGTCAAGCACGCCAATCCCTGCGGCGTAGCCATCGCGGCGAATGCACTGGAAGCCTACCGCAAGGCGTTCAAGACCGATCCGACCTCGGCCTTTGGCGGCATCATCGCTTTCAATGTCGCCATCGACAAGGTTACCGCAGAAGCTGTCTCCGGCCAGTTCGCCGAAGTCATCATCGCGCCCGAAATCACCGCCGAGGCGCGCGCCGTATTCGCCGCCAAGCAGAACCTGCGCGTCATGATCGTGTCGCTCGGCAAGCCTGTGGGTGCGCTCGACTACAAGCGCGTTGGCGGCGGGCTGCTGGTGCAGTCGGCCGATGCTGCGGTCATTGTCGAAGCCGACCTTAAGCTGGTCACCAAACGTGCACCCAGTGCGCAGGAAATGTGTGACCTGCTGTTCGCCTGGCGCGTTGCCAAATATGTCAAGTCGAACGCCATCGTGTATTGCAGGGATGGCATGACCATGGGTGTCGGTGCCGGCCAGATGAGCCGCGTCGACTCGGCGCGCATCGCCGCCATCAAGGCCGAGAACAATGGGCTGACCGTGGCCGGATCGGTCGTTGCGTCGGACGCTTTCTTCCCCTTCCGTGACGGTCTCGACGTTTTGGCCAAGGCCGGCGCCACGGCGGTGATCCAGCCGGGTGGCTCGGTGCGCGACGCAGAAGTGATTGCCGCCGCCGACGAGCAGAATCTGGCGATGGTGTTCACTGGCGTGCGCCATTTCAGGCATTGATCAAGTCGAGAGCCGAGAGCGGTGAGTGAAGAGCAAGCCACGCTTCGCACCCACCCGCACACTCTCGACCCCCCACTCTTCACTCTCGACTAAATTATGAAACTACTCGTCATCGGTTCCGGAGGTCGCGAACATGCGCTGGCCTGGCGGCTCGCCCAGTCGCCCGGCCTACAGGTTGTATATGTCGCGTCGGGCAATGCGGGGACGGCGCGCGAGTCAGAGCTGGAAAATATTGCCATCACCGACATCGCCGAGCTTGCCGACTTCGCCGAGAAGGAGAAGGTACATTTCACCGTTGTTGGCCCGGAAGCGCCGTTGGCGGCAGGTGTCGTCGATGCCTTCCGTGCGCGCAATCTGCGTGTCTTCGGCCCAAGCAAAGCGGCGGCGCAGCTCGAAAGCTCCAAGGATTTCGCCAAGAACTTTATGACGCGGCATGGCATTCCGACAGCAAAATTCGGGACGTTTTCCGATGCCTCAGCCGCACATGCCTATGTCGCCGCCGAAGGTGCGCCGATTGTCATCAAGGCCGATGGGCTGGCTGCCGGCAAGGGCGTCGTGGTCGCCATGTCGCTCGACGAGGCGCATGCCGCTATTGATTTGATGCTGCTCGACAACAGGATGGGCGATGCGGGTGCGCGGGTCGTCATCGAGGAGTTTCTCGACGGTGAGGAGGCCAGCTTCATCGTCATGGCCGACGGTGTGCATGCACTGGCCATGGCGACCAGCCAGGACCACAAGCGCCTGCGTGACGGCGATCTGGGACCGAATACCGGCGGCATGGGCGCCTACTCACCGGCTCCCGTGGTTACACCCGATGTTCATGCGCGCGCCATGCGCGAGGTGATCATGCCGACTATCAACGGCATGGCGAAGGACGGCATTCCCTATACCGGCTTCCTCTATGCTGGCTTGATGATCAAGCCTGACGGCACACTCAAGGTGCTCGAATTCAACTGTCGCCTGGGTGATCCGGAAACCCAGCCGATCATGCTGCGTCTGAAGAGCGACCTGGTTGATCTGGTCGATGCCGCCATCGATGGACGTCTCGATGAGGTCGAAGCTGAATGGGATCGTCGCGTCGCGCTTGGTGTGGTGCTTGCTGCTGCCGGTTATCCGGAAGATCCGCGCAAGGGCGACATCATCCTGGGTCTGAGCAAGGATGACGAGGACAGCCACGTCTTTCATGCCGGCACCATGCAGCAGGATAGCCATATTGTTACTGCCGGCGGCCGCGTACTCTGCGTTACTGCGCTCGGTGACAATATCCGCGCCGCGCAGAAGCGCGCTTACGAAATCGCCGAAACCATCCGTTTTGATGGCATGCAGTTGCGGCACGATATCGGCCATCACGCGCTGCAACGCAAGGGCTAGCGCGTAAGGCGCTGGCACACCATCCGGCCTGGCAGATTGGCCTCGCCCCGCCTTCGCGACACGATGACAACCAAACAGATCAAAAAATCGCAATGTTTCATTGAAAAGTGTTGACCACTTCTCAGCGATCTGTATAATTCGGCCCTCTCGTTGCCGAGCAATTCGGGAACTGCAACGTGAAGCAACGCCGATTAGGTGTTGGTAGAAGATCTTTAAAAAACAGACAACCGATAGGTGTGGGTGCTTTCAGGTTGTGCGGTAGGTGATTTCGGGATTGAAAATCGAAGGTTCCGGAGGTGAGTTGCTGAAAGGCAACTCAGGGCGAAAGTTACGCTTACTGCACGAATAGATGAGTACTCACACGAAGAAATAGATTTCAGCAAGAGATTGTTGGAACCGACGATTCGTTTGAGAGCAACAAAAAATAAGCAGAGATTAAACTGAAGAGTTTGATCCTGGCTCAGATTGAACGCTGGCGGAATGCTTTACACA
>DAOLZE010000081.1:0-9485 GCA_035426125.1 Rhodocyclaceae bacterium | reverse complement strand
CTGGGCGATGCGCACCATGGCGTCATACACCGAGGAATCGCCGTGCGGATGCAGCTTGCCGAGCACATCGCCGACCACGCGTGCCGACTTGACGTGCTTGGCCGTGGCATTGAGACGCATCTCGTGCATCGCATACAGGATGCGTCGTTGCACCGGTTTCTGACCGTCCTCGACTTGCGGCAGGGCGCGGCTGCGCACCACCGACATGGCATACGACAGATACGCCTGCTCGGCGAACAGGTCGAGCGGCGCTGCATCGTCGGGGAGTGGTTCGGGCGGCTCGGGCGGCTCGGGTGGCGGTGCTTCGGGCGGCGGGGGAGGCAGTTCTGTGGCCGTGACGTCCGGCAGATTGTCGAAAAGATCGGGAGTGTCAGTGCTCATCAAAGGGTTCCGGTTTCTGGTGCTGCATGTTCAGACGAATATTTCGAAGATCGACAAGCGTAGGGTGGGCGCAGCCCACGCGTCAACCGTATGTTGTTTCATCCGCGTGGATTTTGCCCACCCTACGCTTGGGAATATGGTTTGTGATTTTCAAATTTCTGGCGTCCAGTTGGCCAGTAGAATGACCTGTCCCTCAGCGCGTGCCTGCGTGTAATAACGCCGGTCGGCAGTCACCAGAACTGCCCCCGGTGTGTGCAGCGCCACGGCATGGTAAAGCGCGTCGAACAGATGCTGGCCGTAGCGAATCGAAATATCCAGCGCCGTGGCATGGATGTCCGGGGTTTCGACGGTGCGGCGCTCGATGCTCAGCAAATCCAGCAAATCGTCATGCGCCTCGTCGGGTTTTTCACGCGCCAGCACTGCGGCAACTTCGCTGATGAAATGCGGCGGCTCGACCAACTGGATATTGGCGTCATATACGCCTGCCAGGATCGACAAGGCGCGTCCGACATCGGCTTCGTTGTCACGTAGTTGCAGAAACCACTTCAGCGCGACGCTGGCGTCCAGCGTCAGGATCATGGACGCCCGGCTTCGCGTGCCTTGCGGAGGTCTTTTGTCGTTACGACGGGGGCGTGCTTGCGGCGCTTCAGAATGCGCGTGATGGCGTCCCGGCTGTTCTTCCGGCGTTGCGCATTTTCCACGGCTTCCAGCATCAGTTCGGCAATGATGGCGCTCTTGTTCTGGCCCTGGAAGGTTTCATTGAAGATCTGCTTCACATCTTCCGGAACGCTGAAATTCACGGTGCTCATGGCGGTCCCTTGTGTATTGTTGGATATTTCAACAATGCGATTATTGGGGACAGGGGTGCGGATGTCAATCTGGAGCCAGAATCTGGAGCCAGAATGGAACAGACCATTCAGAATCTCCGGTATTTGGCGAGTGGCAAGCCGCGCCGTTCGACAGAGGCGTTCGAGCTGCCGAGTGCCGCACGATTTTCATGTAGCCACAATTCCGCTGGTTTTTCATCAAATGGCCTGGCCAGCCGTGCTTCATCCGGAAGTATTTCATTTAAGGTGTGATTGAAATTTGTGTGCATATATTTCTCGAACATCAACTCGGATTCCAGTTGTGTGTCAGGATGCAACGAGACGCATGAGACACATTTATTATCATTTTGGACTTCTAATTTATCGAATTTTGCATCTCTGACCCTGGGAACTTGGCTGTCCCGTTTACAGATACGGATTATTCCAAATCAATTTTAACCTGACCTAGAAGTATCGGTTTTGAAGCTATTCCACGAATTCCACTGATGCCAAAGAATACTGCAACGCTTTGTCGTTTGTTGATGTAGAACTGACACGTATGGTGACTAAAGCCCTCTTACTTTCGCCTTTAACGTAAAAGAGATATTCTCGTCGCGGAGGGCTACTTCCAGATGCTGAAAAGCTCCACCATTTTTTCAACCCAACATCGCTTACTGTTCCAAGTTGTTGATGGATGGCTTCATTTGCCCTTAAAAATGTCTCTGCCTTATTGGTTTTTTCGGATTCATCTGGCTGCATAACGTTGAGAAGAATGACGATCACAACCCCAGCAACGAGCCATATGCGCCACCGCTTTATGATCTGCTGAATGTTTTTGAACATTCTTATCTCAATGTGACCGCAGCCATTGGAAGTAGATGCCAATCGCGAACCCGAGGGATCTGCCTATGTCCATCCCAAATGGATGTAATCCTCATAATGATCAGGGGTCGTATTCGTATTGACGATTACGCTGCCTGCAATTCCCTCTTGAGGGGCCTTATGCCGGCAAGTTTTTCGGGCTTCTGTTGCACTTCCCAAAGATCAACAGCCTCCTGCATGCGTAGCCAGCTTTCGGGCGAGGTGTTGAGCAGTTTGGCTACACGCATGGCCATTTCCGGCGTCATTGCGCGTTTCTCATGCAACAGTTCGGAAACAGACAGGCGGGATACCCCCAAGTGCTCGGCAAAGGCGGTTTGCGTCATCTGCAAGGCGGGGAGTACGTCTTCGCGCAGGATTTCGCCAGGATGGGTGGGGCGCCGGTTAGGGTTGCGTAGCGACTTCATCAATGATAATCCTCCAGGTCCAGATCGACAGCGTTTTCGCCATCGAATCTAAATGTGATGCGCCAATTTCCAGTCACTGATACCGCGTAGGTACCCTTCCGCTTCCCGGTCAGGCCGTGAAACCTGAAACCGGGAATGTTCATGTCATCGGGCTTCACGGCGGTGTCCAACCGGTCAAGCAGACGCTCGATGCGGTTTTCACTCTTGGCGATGATGCCACGATGATCTTCCTTCATGAAGAACCGCTCAAGCCCGCGATGTTTGAATGTCCGAATCATGGCGATCTGCAATTAAACAATATGCAATGTAATCAGATGGATTACATTTGTCAAGCATATACGGGGAGTGGCGTCGTATTGAATTTAAGCGATACGCCGAGGCTCAAACATCCGCCTCGACAATGCTGCCCTTCCTTTCCATCCATTCACGGCGTCCGCCGGATTCGCCTTTGGACATCAGCAGGGAGAACATGCGCCGGGTTTCCTCTTGTGCCCCGGGGCGCATCGAGACGCGCAGCATGCGCCGCGTTGCTGGGTCCATCGAGGTTTCGCGGAGTTGCTGCGGATTCATTTCGCCAAGGCCCTTGAAGCGACCGATCTCGATGTGATCGGGGCGTACCTTTTCCTTGGTGAGCCGCTCGCGGATGGCTTCCAGTTCGCCCTCGTCGAGCGCATACAAACGCCGCGCCGGCTTGCCCTTGCCCTGCGCCGGAACGTCAATGCGATACAGCGGCGGCTGGGCGATCCACACATGGCCGTTCTCGATGAGTTTCGGAAAATGTCGATAGAACAATGTCAGCAGCAACGTCTGGATGTGGCTGCCGTCGACGTCGGCGTCGGCCATGATGATGGTCTTGCCGTAGCGCAGGTTGGCGAGCACCGCATCCGGCGCGTCCGGCGCATGCGGTTCGACGCCGAGGGCGACGGCGATGTCGTGGATTTCCCGGTTGGCATACAGTTGTCCGGCGTCAATTTCGAACGAATTTTGCACCTTGCCGCGTAACGGCAGGATCGCCTGGATTTCACGGTCGCGGCCCTGTTTTGCCGAACCGCCGGCGCTGTCGCCCTCGACGAGGAACATCTCGTTGACAGAAATATCCTCCGATTCACAATCGGAAAGTTTTCCCGGCAGCACCGCGACGCCGGAGGATTTGCGCTTCTCGACTTTCTGCGCCGATTTTTGTCGCGACAGTGCCTGCTTGATGGCGAGTTCGGCGATCAGCTTGCCGTGTTCGACATGCGTATTGAGCCAGTTTTCCAACAGGTCGCGAACGATCCCGGCGACCAGCTTGACCGCCTCGCGGCTGTTAAGTTTTTCCTTGATCTGCCCCTGAAATTGCGGATCAAGCAGACGCACCGAGAGGATGTAGGCCATCCGGCCGCAGACATCTTCCTGCTGCATCTTGACGCCGCGCGGCAGCAGCGCGTGGTGCTCGACGAAAGATTTGACCGCCTCGAACACGCCGGCACGCAAGCCGGAGTCGTGCGTACCGCCGAGCGGCGTCGGAATCAGATTGACATAGGATTCGCTCGGCACCTGATCGACATACCAGCCGAGCGCCCATTCCGCACCTTCGCCAATCGCATAATCGCCGTCTTCCTCTACATGGCGCTTGCCGATGAAGACCGGTGCGATGGGCTCGCTCTCGCCAGCCAGATCAGCCAGATAGCCGCGTATGCCGTCCGCGTAGGTCCAGGTTTTTGAGAGCAGGCTGCCGTCGGTTTGTTCGATGTCCAGCCGGACCGTGACGCCCGGCAGCAGAACGGCCTTGGAGCGCAGCACGCGTTCGAGCGTGGCCAGGTGAAATTTTGGTGAGTCGAAATATTTCGGATCGGGCCAGATTCTGACGCGGGTACCGCTGACCTTGCGTGACTCGCCGGTAATGGCAATGTCGGATACCTGCTCGCCGCCTCTGGCGAAGGATACCGTGTGAATTTTGTCTTCGCGGCGAATCTCGACTTCGACGCGCAGCGACAGTGCATTCGTTACTGCGACGCCGACGCCGTGTAGTCCACCGGAAAACGCGTAGGCGCTGTTGCCGGCTTTCTTGTCGAATTTTCCCCCGGCATGCAGGCGGGTGAACGCCAGTGCCACGACCGGGATTTTTTCTTCCGGATGCAGGCCGACCGGGATGCCGCGACCGTCGTCGGTGACTGACGCCGAGCCATCGAGATGCAGCAGCACGTGGATGTTTTTGGCGAAGCCGGCCAGTGCTTCGTCGGCGGAGTTGTCGATAACTTCCTGAAGGATGTGCGTCGGCGATGAGGTCTCGGTATACATGCCGGGACGCTCGCGGACGGGCTCCAGTCCCTTGAGGACGCGGAAGGATGATTCGTCGTAAATCTGTTTTGCCATGTTTTTTCCTGATGCGGTGCGGCAGCATGCCACAATTGCAGTAATCGAAACTTGAAGATAAAAAATTCGTCATTCCGGCGTAAGCGGGAATGACATTTCACCTGATGTTCATGATATTTGATTCACTTTATCGCCAATGCCCGCTAACGATTCCACCCATTCCACCGACCTTACCCCCTACGCCACACTGACGCCGGATTGCGTGCTGAATGCGCTCGACAGTCTCGGCGATGCACAGATTCGCGCCGATGGCCGTCTGCTGGCACTCAACAGCTATGAAAACCGCGTCTATCAGATTGGTCTGGAGGAGGGCCCGTTGCTGGTGGCCAAATTTTACCGGCCCGGACGCTGGACGGATAGAGCGATTCTCGAAGAACATGCCTTTGCCGAAGAACTTGCCGCACAGGAAATCCCGGTGGTTGCGCCGCTGCGCATTGCCGGTGCGACACTGCACGCTTTCGCCGGCCATCGCTTTGCGCTGTTTCCAAGGCGTGGCGGCCGCGCGCCGGAACTCGGCGATGCCGCGACGCTGGAATGGCTCGGCCGGTTGATCGGCCGCATTCACGCAATCGGCGCGCTGCAGCGTTTTGCCGAGCGGCCACCGCTCGATATCGTCAGCTTTGGCGAGAAACCGCGCGATTATCTGCTGGCCCACGGTTTTATTCCCGACGATCTGCTTGACGCCTGGCGCAGTGTTGTCGATCAAGCGCTCGATGGCGTGCGGCATGGCTTTTCGCAAGCCGGGCGATCGACGCTGCTGCGCCTGCACGGTGATTGCCATGCCGGAAACATTTTGTGGAATCCCCCTGACGCTGTGACCGGCGGCGGTCCGCATTTTGTCGATTTCGACGATGCGCGGATGGGCCCGGCGGTGCAGGATTTGTGGATGCTGCTGTCGGGAGAGCGCGCGGAAATGGAACAACAGCTTGACAGCATCCTCACCGGCTATCGGCGCTTCCACGATTTCAATCCGCGCGAGTTGTACCTCATCGAAGCGCTGCGCACGCTGCGTCTGATCCACTATGCCGGATGGCTGGCGCGGCGCTGGGACGATCCGGCTTTCCCGCGTGCCTTTCCCTGGTTCAACACACAACGCTACTGGCAGGATCGCATTCTCGAACTGCGCGAACAGATCGCGCTGATGGAGGAGCCGCCGCTTGCGCAGGGATGACCTGGTCAGGGGTTCCCTGGCGGGGCGTCTGACTCAGGAGCAGGTGCCAGGTTTTCATCGGGAAACAGCTTCTGGATTTCCTTCACTTTCGCGGCATTGAAAATCAGCGCCTCAACACAATCCTCATCGAATTGTTTATGCGCCAGACCGCGCAGCCAGGCGAAAACTTCCTCGTTGCTCCAGGAGGGTTTGTAGGGGCGGACGCTGGTCAGGGCATCGAAAACATCTGCCACCGCGATGATTCTCGCTTCAAGCGGAATCTCGTTGCCGCGCAGTCCCCGCGGATAGCCGCTGCCATCCATGGCTTCGTGATGTGATGCGGCGATTTGCTCGAGTAATTCGAGTCCGTCGAGATGATCGAGGCCGAAATTGCTCGCGATGTTGTGGATCATTTCACTGCCGCGCAAGGTATGCAGTTTCATTTCCTCACGCTCCTCGGGAGAAAGCTTTCCCTTTTTGAGGAGGATGCGGTCGGGAATTGCGATCTTGCCGATGTCATGCAGCGGTGCGAATTCGAAAATCCGCTCGATGTCTTCATCGTCGAACGGAGCCACGCCGGTGGCTGCCAGATGCTGGGCGATCAGCCGGGCGTAACGAGCCATTCGGTCGATATGTCCGCCGGTTTCCGGATCACGGAAATGCACCATTTCCTGCGCTGTTTTGATCGTCGCGGCGAGGATGCGCACACTGAGCATTTCCGCCGTCACCAGCGCCGAAATCAGGTGCGAAAACACGTCAAGCAGGCGCAGTGCGTTTTCATCGAGCGGCGCATCGCTGGTGCGGGAGTTGAAGAAAATGAAGCCCCAGAAAACTCCGTTCAGATACATCGGCGAGGTATAGCTGAAACGGTAGCCTTCCCTGGCGATGATTTTCGTATGCAGGTGAACGCCCTGGTGGAACAGATTCAGATCCTGAACGACGCGAGGCCGTCCAGCCCTGAGAACTTCGAGCAGCGAGGGCGTTTCGGCCAGCTTCGCCTCATAGCGCACCAGATCATTGGTTCCCGGAGAACTGGCGAGAAAGGTTTTCAACTCATCTGTCCCCGGATCGTATTTGGCAACCGAAATCCGGTCGATGAAATCCATATGGGCGAAGAGCGACTCATGGATTGTCGCCAGCTTCTGTTCGAGCCGTACCGGCTTGTTCAGAGTGTCGAGCGAGTCGATATGCGCGTAGATGCTTGCGTCGTGTTCGGTCACGGGAGAACTCCATGCATGAGGCGGGACGCTTGCCATTATACTTGGCGCCTTTGTGCATTGTCGGCATCGTCGGTTGACTGCGTCGCGCATCGGGAAATCTCATGAACGCTTCTGATCTGTATGTACTTGAACATGCGCTGGCCTGGCTCGACGAGGGCGTGCGCGTGGTTCTCGTGACCGTTGCCGAAACCTGGGGATCCTCGCCGCGCCCGGTCGGTTCACTGCTGGCCATCAGCGAGGATGGTCGTTTCTGCGGCTCGGTTTCCGGCGGATGTATCGAAGAACATCTGGTCGCGCACATCGATCGTGAATTTCCTGCGCAACCCTATCTGACCGCTTATGGCGTTTCGGCTGACGAGGCCCAGCGTTTCGGCCTGCCTTGCGGCGGCAATCTGCGCATCGTCGTGGAGCCCATCGTCGATGCGAACAGTATTGCCTCGGTGGTCGCGGCGCTGCGCGAACGTCGTCGCGTGGTGCGCACGCTCGACCTGAACAGCGGCACAGCCAGAGTCGCCGAGGCCAGCAGCGAAGAGCGCTTCAGCTTCGACGGCGCACAGATGAAGACGGTGCATGGGCCGCACTGGCGCCTGATTCTCGTCGGTGCCGGGCATCTGGCGCGCTATCTGGCGCGCATGGCGCGGATGCTCGACTTCACGGTTTTTGTTACCGACCCGCGCCTCGAATACCGCGCCCAGTGGGACATCCCGGATGCCACGCTGCTCGAAGGCATGCCCGACGATGCCATCCTTGCGCTCGGCATCGATGCGCATACCGCCGTGCTGACGACCGCCCACGATCCGAAGGTCGACGACATGGCCCTGCTCGAAGCACTGAAGTCGGATGCGTTCTACATCGGTGCGCTCGGCTCGTCGCGCACCAGCGCCAGGCGGCGCATCCGCCTCGCCCTGTTCGATCTCACGCAGCAGCAGATCGAGCGGCTGCATGCCCCGGCCGGTATTCCCATCGGCAGCCATACGCCCGCAGAAATCGCCCTGTCGATGATCGCCGAAGTGGTTGCCGCACGGAATGGTTTGCCATTGAAGTCACCGGAACACATGGGACAAACTTCCGCTCCATAGTCCAGCGCTGAATCGTGTAGTTCTTTACGACCTGACTAGTTTCGATCACGACCGCAAGTAATGCAGGGAACACTTTCTTGTGCTCCCTGCTGCGGTATTTACGCTGCGCGTTTGGTGCGTACGATCTGGTAGGCGCGGCCAAGATAGCCGAATGGTGCGCTCCAGATATGCACGAGGCGGGTGAAGGGGAAGAACAGGAATACCGACATGCCCAGGAACATATGAACTTTGTAGACAAGGTTCACATTTTGAACCAGCTGCGGGTTGGGATGCAGGTAGAGAATGCTCTGTACCCATTCGGCAAGCAGGATCATGGTGCCGGGATCGCCAGCGGTAGCGTGATGAATGGATGTCGGGATGGTCGATAGCCCGGCGGCCGCTGTCAGGGTCAGCCAGCCGAGGATGTTGATGTCGATCCAGCGGGAGGCGGCACGCACGCGCGGGTTGGTCATGCGGCGCATCCACAGGATTACGGCACCGATCAGGCAGGCGCCACCGAAAACGGTGCCGGCGCTGATGGCGATCCACTGGTGAGCGAGATCGGACAAGCCGAGCCATGTAAATACCACATGCGGCGTCAGCAGGCCGACGATGTGGCCACCGAACAGACCGAGCACGCCGTAGTGAAAGAGGTTGCTGGCCACACGCATGCCACGCTTCGAGAGCAACTGGCTGGAATCACTCTTCCAGGTGTATTGCTCGTGGTCGAAACGTATCCAGCTACCGAGCAGGAATACGGTGGTGGCGATGTAGGGGTACACGCCGAAGATGAAGTTATGCAGGAAGCTTTCCATGGATGTCTCCGTTTATCCGTTTATTTTCGGCGAGTGTCATGTCGAACAGGGGCGGTCGACCTTGGGCGGGCTGGTCCAGTCCACCGGTGGATCAAAGTCGCCATCGTCAAGACAGGGATCAGTCTTTATGGCTGGCATCGGCTCTTCCATGTCGTCGGGTGCGGCAATCAGCAGGCTGCGCTGTTCGACGAGATGGATCAGGTCGGCATGAATACTGCCCGCCTCTTCAAGATTGACGCGCAGTTGTCGCAACACTTTGGTCCAACGCGAGAGAAATAGTTTGGCTTCTGCGACTTCGAGCATGCTGACAAATTCGAGCATCAGTGGCAGGTAGTCGGGCAGTTCCCTGGCATCGGCATTCAGTTCGAAACCGTAACTCTTGTAGTACTCGCCAAGGTCGATCAGTGCCGGACC
>DAOLZE010000080.1:0-9516 GCA_035426125.1 Rhodocyclaceae bacterium | reverse complement strand
GCCGGCACCGGCGAGCGCATCGAAATCACCCACAAATCTGCCAGCCGCATGCCCTACGCCAGCGGTGCATTGCGCGCCGCGCGCTTCATGCGCGGCAAGACGAACGGACTGTTCGATATGCAGGATGTGCTGGGGTTGCGGTAAGGTTTCTCCCGTTCCTGCGCCAAATCTCCGCCCCACCGGTGCTCTGCGGTAAAATCATTTTTTGCTTCCGCGGTCCGAACCATGAACGGCATTACTATCGCCCTCTCCAAGGGACGCATCTTCGAGGAAACCCTGCCGCTGCTGGCGGCTGCCGGTATTGTCCCGAAGGAGAATCCCGAAGCGTCGCGCAAGCTCATCATCGAGACCAATCGTCCCGAGGTGCGCGTTGTCATTGTTCGCGCCTCGGACACGCCGACTTACGTCCAGTACGGTGCAGCCGATCTCGGCATCGCCGGCAAGGACGTGTTGATCGAGCATGGCGGCGCCGGCCTCTATCAACCGCTCGATCTGAAGATTGCCAAATGCCGGATGAGTGTCGCCGTGCCGGAGGCTTTCGATTATGCGCAGGCGGTCAGGAGCGGCGCACGTTTGCGCGTGGCAACCAAGTACATCAATACCGCCCGTGAGCACTTCGCTGCCAAGGGCGTACATGTTGATCTGATCAAACTGTATGGCTCGATGGAACTCGCACCGCTGGTCGGCCTTGCCGATGCCATCGTTGATCTTGTTTCCAGCGGCAGTACGCTGAAGGCCAACAACCTTGTCGAAGTCGAGGACATCATGCCGATTTCGTCGCGCCTGATCGTCAACCAGGCCGCGCTGAAAATGAAGCGTGCGCTGTTGCAGCCGGTCATCGACGCATTTGCCGGAGCCATTGCATGAAAGCCGGTGAGTTGCGCCGGCTGACTACGCGCGCGCCGGAATTCCTTTCGCAACTCGACATACTGCTGGCCTTTGAAAGCGCAGCCGACGAGGACATCGAACGCAGTGTCGCCGAAATTCTGAAGAATGTCCGCATGCTCGGCGACGCTGCGGTACTCGATTACACGCGGCGTTTCGATCAGCGCGATGTCATGAATATGCTGGAAGTCGAACTGTCGGCCAGCGAACTCGCCGCCGCCTTCGCCGGGCTGCCGCAGCCACAGCGTACTGCGCTGGAACAGGCAGCGGCGCGTATTCAAGCCTTTCACGAGCGACAGAAGGCTGAGTCCTGGGAATATAGTGAGACAGATGCCGCTTTGCACGGCACGCGGCTCGGTCAAAAAATCACGCCGCTCGATCGCGTCGGACTCTATGTGCCGGGCGGTAAGGCCAGCTACCCTTCGTCAGTGCTGATGAACGCCCTGCCAGCCAGAGTCGCCGGTGTGCGTGAACTTATCATGGTGACGCCGACGCCGCGTGGTGAGAAGAATGCGCTGGTACTCGCCGCCGCACATCTTGCCGGCGTCGATCGGGTGTTCACCATTGGCGGTGCGCAGGCCGTCGCTGCGCTGGCTTACGGCACGCAGACGATCCCGCAGGTCGACAAGATCGTCGGTCCCGGCAACGCCTATGTTGCTGCCGCCAAACGTCGTGTCTTCGGTGCTGTCGGTATCGACATGGTGGCCGGGCCTTCGGAGATACTGATCATTGCCGACGCCAGTGCCAATCCGGACTGGGTAGCGATGGATATGTTTGCCCAGGCAGAGCACGACGAACTGGCGCAGTCGCTGCTGCTCTGTCCGGATGCTGATTTCATCGAACGCGTCGCCGCGAGTATCGAGAAACTTCTGCCGACCATGTCGCGCCGCGAGGTCATCACGGCGTCGTTGCGCGGTCGCAGCGCGCTGATTCTGACCCGTGACCTGGCCGAAGCCTGCGCCGTCGCCAACCGCATCGCTCCGGAACACCTGGAACTGGCGGTGGCTGAACCGCGTACTTTGCTTGACCATATCCGCAATGCCGGGGCCATCTTCATCGGCCATTACACCAGCGAATCGCTCGGCGATTACTGTGCCGGCCCGAATCACGTTCTACCGACCTCGCGTAGCGCGCGCTTTTCCAGTCCGCTTGGTGTCTACGATTTTCAGAAGCGTAGCAGCCTGATCGAAGTCTCGGCCATTGGTGCGCACACGCTTGGCCCTCTCGCTGCCACGCTGGCTCATGGTGAAGGTTTGACTGCCCACGCCCGCGCCGCGGAAATGCGCATGGACGGATTGGCAGCTACGCAAAAATCTGCTTAAGGCGTATTTGCCAAAACGGGACAGGTTATCTTTCCGAATGAATCGTGCACAAATGAACTTCGGAAGGTGCGAACAAACGAAATGGAATGTTGCTCATGCCAACACCTCTGCTGGCAATCAACCTGCCACCACCAGGCAGTTGAAAATTACCATTGGAAAATCGTCGTTCTCCCGAGTCTGCCGGCAATACGATCGGCCGCCCCCATGGGAAGGCAATCTGCCCGCCGTGCGTATGACCACAGAATGCCAGGTCAAACTCAGTATCCCGAACAAATTTCAGGCCTAGCGGCGAATGCATGAGAAGAATCCGGTGTTTTCCCGCATTCTGGAAAGTCGCCACCGGATCTGGATCGCCTGCTCCCGGATCGTCCATCCCGCATAACGAGATCGCTTGAAATGGATATGGCAGGTTGATGGATTCATTTACCAGCATTCGCACGCCGGACTTTTGCAATTCATGCATCAGAAATTCATCATCAGCCCAGAGGTCGTGATTGCCGAATACGCCAAAAATTCCCCCCGGTATTTGTAGCTGACCAAAATGCCGGGTAAGCAATCCGATATACCGATGATGGAGCGAGACAAAGTCTCCGCCAAGTAGAAGGATGTGTGGCCTGAAATCCACGATGGAGTCCAGCAGGATGTCAAACAGCCTTGGGTCAGTCAGGGGGCCTGCATGAATATCCGAAGCAAAAGCGATCTTGAGCGGCTCAGCAAGATGGGGTCGAATGGGCAGATGAATGTTTCGTCTGTCGATGTGTAACTTTCCCTGCAAGCCCAGCAAATACGCGCCGCGTGCAGCCCATCCACCTGCATAGAGGCGGGTTTGAATTGCATCAAGTATTTTGTGCCTCCGCAAATAATTCTTTCCTCTGCCCATTAGCGAAGAATCTCTCTCAGCGCACTCATCAGGGCAGCGCACTGCACATCGGTGCCGATACTGATGCGCAGGAACTGCTTGATACGCGGCTGTTTGAAATGACGCACGATGATGCTGCGTTCGCGCAGTGCCGTGGCCAGTTTGGCGGCATCGTGTGCCGGATGGCGGGCAAAGACAAAGTTCGCTGCCGAAGGTAGAACATCAAAACCAAGTTTGTGCAGATTGTCGATCAGCGTTTCGCGGCTGGCGACGACCGCGCGGCAGGTCTGCTCAAAATAAGCGCGATCTTCGAAGGCGGCAATGGCACCGGTTTGCGCCAGGCGGTCGAGCGGATAGGAGTTGAAGCTGTCCTTGACGCGTTCCAGTGCTTCGATCAGTTGAGTGTCGCCAACGGCAAAGCCGACGCGCAGGCCAGCCAGCGCGCGCGACTTGGAGAGCGTCTGCACCACCAGCAGGTTCGGATAGCGGGCGATTAGCGGGATCGCCGATGCCGATGCGCCACCAAAATCGACATAGGCTTCGTCGATGACCACCACGGAATCTGTATTGGTCTGCAGCAGACGCTCGATTTCTGAGAGCGCCAGCAGGCGGCCGGTCGGCGCGTTCGGATTCGGGAAGATGATGCCGCCGTTGGCACGCGCATAGTCGTCGATGTGAATTTCAAAATCGTCGTTCAGAGGCAGCGTGGCAAACTCGATGTCATACAGCCGACAGTACACTGGATAAAAACTGTAGGTAATGTCGGGAAACAGAAGCGGCCGTGGTTGCTTGAGCAGGGCAAGAAAGACATGGGCGAGCACTTCGTCGGAACCATTGCCAACGAATACCTGATGCGATGCGATGCCGTGGCAGTCGGCGATGGACTGCTTGAGGCGACTGGCATTCGGGTCGGGGTAGAGACGCAGGGAATCACCATGCTGGCCGATCTCGTCGCGCAGAGCCTGCAACACGCGCGGTGAGGGGGCGTAGGGATTCTCGTTGGTATTCAGCTTGACCAGATTGGCGAGCTTCGGCTGTTCGCCAGGAACGTAAGGGGTTAGCCGACGGGCGGCGTCGCTCCAGAATTTTGTACTCATGACAGATTCGCTCGGTGGATGGCGATGAACGGCAAGTCAGCGTGAATGGCGAATGGTATCAAGCGAAGCGGGAAAGCGGTAGAATTCGCCGCACTTCGCTTCTCATTTTCATTGCCTGATTGCCTTTTCCCGCCCCTTTGCGTAAGGTGGCATTTTTGGACTCGCACGATAACAACATGCGCAATATGCGGCAGAGCGACATTACCCGAAATACTCTGGAAACCCAGATCCGCGTCAAACTCGATCTCGACGGCACGGGTCAGTCCCGACTCGCCACCGGCATTGGTTTTCTCGATCACATGCTCGACCAGATCGCGCGTCACGGCATGCTTGATCTCGACATCGAGGCGAAGGGCGATCTGCATATCGACGCGCATCACTCCATCGAGGATGTCGGCATCACCCTCGGGCAGGCTCTGGCGAAGGCCATCGGCGACAAGAAGGGTCTGTGCCGCTATGGCCACGCCTACGTGCCGCTCGACGAGGCACTGTCGCGCGTTGTCGTCGATCTGTCGGGCCGTCCGGGACTGGTGTTCAACGTTAACTTTACCCGCGCCACCATCGGTGAATTCGATGTCGACCTGATCCGCGAATTTTTCCAGGGATTGGTCAATCATGCAGCCATCAGCTTGCATCTCGACAATCTGCGCGGCGACAATGCCCACCATCAGGCCGAGACCCTGTTCAAGGCGTTCGGCCGGGCGTTGCGCATGGCCGTCGAGGCCGACCCGCGTGCGGCCGGCAGCATTCCATCCACCAAGGGCAGCCTCTGATCCGATCATGGGCAGTACGGTAGCGGTTGTCGATTACGGTATGGGCAATCTGCGTTCGGTCGCCAAGGCGATCGAGCATGTCGCGCCGCATGACCGCGTGCTGGTCACTGCCGATGCGGCCGTGATCGCCGCAGCGGATCGCGTGGTGGTTCCGGGACAGGGAGCGATGCCCGACTGCATGCGTCAACTGGATGAGATCGGTTTGCGCGATGCCATCATCAAAGCTACTGCGGAAAAGCCTTTTCTCGGCATCTGTGTCGGCTTGCAAATGCTTTTCGGCCATGCCGAAGAAGGCAATGTCATGGGTCTTGGCGTGCTGCCCGGCCGGGTGCCGCGCTTTCCACATACGGCAATGGTCGATGCACAGGGCGGCCGTCTCAAGGTGCCGCATATGGGCTGGAATGAAGTTCGCCAGCAGTCGCATCCGCTGTGGAACGGGATCGAGGATGGCGCACGTTTCTATTTTGTGCATAGCTATCATGTTGTTCCCGATCAACCGGCGTTGATCGTCGGAACGACAAATTATGGCATCCCCTTTACCAGCGCCGTGGCACGCGATAATATCTTTGCCGTGCAATTTCACCCTGAAAAAAGTGCACGCGACGGCCTCGCGCTGCTGGCCAATTTCATGCGCTGGAATCCCTGATCTCATTGCCTCCTGACTTTCCTGGAAATTTCATCCATGCTTCTGATCCCCGCTATCGACCTCAAGAATGGACATTGCGTCCGTCTCAAGCAAGGCGCCATGGAAGACGCCACGGTATTCTCCGAAGACCCGGCCGCCATGGCACGTCACTGGATTGAACAAGGCGCACGCCAGTTGCATCTGGTCGATCTCGACGGTGCCATCGCCGGCAGGCCGAAGAACGAGGCAGCCATCAAGGCGATCCTCAATGAAGTCGGCGACGAGATTCCCGTCCAACTCGGTGGCGGCATTCGCGATCTCGATACCATCGAGCGTTGTCTCGACGACGGTCTTTCCTATGTCATCATCGGTACGGCGGCGGTGAAGAATCCCGGCTTTCTTCATGATGCCTGCGGTGCTTTCCCCGGCCACATCATCGTTGGTCTCGATGCCCGCGATGGCAAAGTGGCGGTTGATGGCTGGTCGAAAATGACCGGCCATGATGTCATCGACCTGGCCAAAAAATTTGAAGACTATGGTGTTGAGTCGGTCATCTATACGGATATCGGCCGCGATGGCATGCTCACCGGTGTAAATATCGAGGCCTGTGTCAAACTCGCCCAGGCGCTGCACATCTCCGTCATCGCCAGCGGCGGCATCGCCTGCATGAAAGATATCAAGGCACTGTGCGCCGTGGAAGGCGAAGGCATCACCGGTGCCATCACCGGCCGGGCGATCTACGAGGGCAAGCTCGACTTTCGCAAGGCGCAGGTCGAGGCCGACAAGCTCTCGCAGAAAATGGCTGTCGGCTAGTCCCTCCCTTATCCTTAGCCACTAACCCCTGCCTTTCATCCGATGCTTGCGAAACGCATCATTCCCTGTCTCGACGTCAATGCCGGTCGTGTCGTCAAGGGCGTCAACTTCGTTGAACTGCGCGATGCCGGGGATCCGGTGGAAATTGCCCGCCGCTATGATGAGCAGGGCGCCGACGAGCTGACCTTCCTCGATATCACCGCCAGTTCCGATCAACGCGACATCATCCTGCACATCGTCGAGCAGGTCGCCGAGCAGGTGTTCATTCCGCTCACCGTCGGCGGTGGCGTGCGCGCCGTGGCCGATGTGCGGCGCTTGCTGAATGCTGGCGCCGACAAGGTCGGCATGAACACCGCAGCAGTGCAGAATCCGCAACTCATCGCCGATGCCTCGGCCAAGGTCGGCAGCCAATGCATTGTTGTCGCCATCGACGCCAAGCAGAGCGTACCCGGCCGGTGGGAAGTATTTACGCACGGTGGCCGCAACGCTACCGGCATCGATGCGGTGGCTTGGGCGCGACAAGTGCAGACGCTTGGTGCCGGCGAAATTCTTCTGACCAGTATGGATCGTGACGGTACCAAAAATGGTTTCGATCTGGCACTGACACGCGCAGTATCGGAAGCCGTCGATATTCCGGTCATTGCCAGCGGCGGCGTTGGCAACCTGCAGCATCTTGCCGATGGTGTTCTACAGGGCAAGGCCGATGCAGTTCTGGCTGCCAGCATTTTTCATTACGGCGAATTCACGGTGCGCCAGGCCAAGGAATACCTGCGGTCGCAAGGCATCGAGGTCAGACTGTGAGCACGCCTGCGGGTGTCAGCTGGCTCAATCAGGTTCAGTGGAACGAACAGGGCTTGGTGCCGGTTATCGTCCAGGATGCGGCGAGTGGCGATATCCTGATGTTTGCCTGGATGAACCGCGAAGCCCTCGAACTGACCGCCAGCGGCGGCGAGGCCGTATTCTGGTCACGTTCGCGGCGCAAGCTCTGGCACAAGGGCGAAGAGTCCGGGCACTTCCAGAAGATTCTGGAAATCCGTCTGGATTGCGATGGCGACACCATTCTCCTCAAAGTCGAACAGTGTGGCGGCATCGCCTGCCACACCGGCAGACGCAGTTGTTTCTTCAGGAAGCTCGATGACGGTCAATGGCACGAGGTCGATGCGGTGATCAAGGACCCCGGCGCTATCTACAAATAGCGGCGCACTGTTTTCAGTTTCAATTCACTTGCTTCCTCAGATTGAGGAACATCGTCAACCACGGCGAATCTTCGCCCCAGTCGCTTGGATGCCATGACATCTGCACGGTACGGAATATGCGTTCGGGATGCGGCATCATGATGGTGAAGCGGCCATCCGCAGTGGTGACCCCGGCGATTCCGTTGGGCGAGCCATTCGGATTGAATGGGTAGGTCGTGGCGGTCTTGCCGCGATGATCGATGTAGCTCAGTGCGGTGACGACCTTGTTGAGCGAGCCACTGGCAAATTCGGCGCGGCCTTCACCGTGCGAGACGATAATCGGCAGGCGACTGCCGGCCATTCCGGCGAAGCATAGTGCTGGTGATTGCGGAATTTCCGCCATCACCAGACGCGCTTCAAACTGCTCGCTTCGATTGCGTTGGAATGTCGGCCAGTGCGTCGCCCCGGGAATGATTTCCTTGAGGTTGCTCATCATCTGACAGCCGTTGCAGACGCCCAGGGCAAAGCTGTCGCCGCGGGCGAAGAAGGCGGCAAATTCGTCGCGCAGACGATTGTTGAAAAGGATCGACTTGGCCCATCCCTGGCCGGCACCAAGCACATCACCGTAGGAAAAGCCGCCGCACGCAGCAAAACCATGAAAATCGCCCAGAGAAAAATATCCGGCTTGCAGGTCGCTCATGTGTACGTCGTGGGCTGAGAAACCGGCACGTTCGAATGCCGCCGCCATTTCGAGATGGCCATTGACGCCCTGTTCGCGAAGAATGGCAATCTTCGGTTTGTATCTGGCGATCAACGGCGTTCCCGGGGTGAAGGTCATATGCGCCGACAGGCCTGGATCCTTGGTGTCGAGCAGCGTATCGAATTCCTGTTCGGCACAGATCGGATCGTCGCGCAGGCGCGCAATCTGGAAGCTGGTTTCACTCCACGTGCGCTGCAATTCACTGCGCGTTGCGCTAAAAGCCAGCTTGGCATTGCGCCAGATACGCACTTCGTCTTCGTTGTTGAGCGTGCCAATTACATGCGTCACCTTGCCCAGACCGGCTTCACGCAGGATCGCCATGACATGCTCGCGTTCGGCACGGCGGATTTGCAGGACAGCGCCAAGTTCTTCGTTGAACAGCGCGGCGAAGAGCCGATCGAAAAGGCGGCCGTCGACCACGTCGGGCTTGCGCTCCATACCGTCGACATCGTTCATGAGCGGGTCGTAGCACAGCGTATCGACATTCAGCGATACGCCGATGTGGCCGGCAAACGCCATTTCGCAGATCGTGGTGAATAGGCCACCGTCTGAGCGGTCATGATAGGCGAGAATCATGTTCTTGTTGGCAAGCTGTTGTACGGCGCCGAAGAAGCTCTTGAGCAGTTGCGCATCGGCATCCGGCGGAATGTCGCCGACAGCGCCATATACCTGTGCCAGAGCCGAACCGCCGAGACGATTGCGGCCTTCGCCGAGGTCGATCAGTAGAAGTTCACTGGTATTTTCGGCTTCATCCCTGACCAGTTGCGGTGTCAGCGTGCGGCGCACATCGAGACAGGGCGTAAAGGCGGTGACAATTAGCGACAGCGGCGCGATGACCTGCCGGTCTTCCTCGTAGTCCTGCCAGGTGGTTTTCATCGACAGGGAATCCTTGCCGACGGGAATGCTGAGATTGAGCTGTGGGCAGAATTCCAGTGCCACGGCGTGCACCGTGTCGAACAGCACAGCGTCTTCGTGGCCGTGGCCGCAGGCTGCCATCCAGTTGGCGGAGAGTTTGACCTGTTCCAACCCGGCAACAGAGGCAGCGGCGAGGTTGGTCAGCGCTTCGCCGACCGCCATGCGTCCGGCGGCTGGGCCGTCGAGCAGTGCCAGCGGAGTGCGTTCGCCCATGGCATAGGCTTCCCCCTGCGTTGTGGCGAAGCCGCTGGTTGTGACCGCGCAGTCGGCGACCGGTACCTGCCACGGGCCG
>DAOLZE010000079.1:0-9535 GCA_035426125.1 Rhodocyclaceae bacterium | reverse complement strand
GCAGCGTGGCACGGAGGACGCCTTCGCCGCTGGCGATCCAGTGGCAGCCATGCTCGGCCAGTTGCTCGACGAAAGCTTTCGAAATCGCACCTTCCGCAGGCCACATGCCGACCGGTGGCGTACCAAAGCGGATGGTGTGGCTGGCACGGGCATCATCGATCTGCGCGGCGACACGGCTGCGTCCACCCGGATAGGCAGGGTTGAGGGGCAGCGGTGCATCCGGCACACTTTCGCGGGCGACGTTGAAGTCAAGCAGCAAAGGCGCCAGCGGATGGGTCTGCGGCGTGCAGGAAAGTTCAATCTGGCCGCGTTCCGCCAGTGCGCGATAACGTGGAATGATCTTCCTCAGCGTGGCGCCGATCCAGGCAAGCAGGGCCTGACGGTCGGCTAGTGTGTAGCCTTCGCCCTTGCTCATCAATTCGGCCAGCAAGTGCTGGCTGCGCCGTTCACTTTCCCCGGCCCAGGCCAGGTGATACCAGGTGAGCAGATCGGCGAGATAGGCGCCAGACAGATAGGTCAGGGCGGTTGCGCCATCGCGTACCAGATCACGATGGAGATCGTGGAGGCGTTGATATTTCGGGAACGGCGCCAGCATGGTGGTGTGATTGCTGCGGAAGCATGCCTGCAACAGCAGGTCGCGATCCGCTTTGTCGATCTGATCGAGATCCGGCGCAGCGAGCAGTCGTAGCAGCGGATCGCGAAAAATACCGGCGTCGAACTGGGCGGTGTAATCCTCGATTTGTTCGAGTAGTACCGGCACGAAGTTGACCACTGCGCGTATTTGCTGATGGCGTTCCAGATGGGCGGCCATGTCGGTGTAATCCTTGATTCCATGCAGATACACCCAGGGCAGGGCAAAAGTGTTCTCACCCGAGGCTTCGCAATGATCACGATAGTCCGGTTGGTGCATATGCCAGAGAAAGACCAGATCGATCGGCTGTTTCATGGGTAAGGTAAAGGCAGAATCTAGCGGATGTCTAACGGATGTGATGGATGCGTTGGCCAAGCATTTCCGGGGTAACCAGGATGATGCCTTTTTCGGTGACATGGAAGCGGCGGCGGTCCTCATCAATGTCATAACCGATTGCCATACCTTCCGGAATGCGGCAATGTTTGTCGATGACGACACGGCGCAGGCGGGCATGGCGGCCGATGTCGACATTGGGCAGGATCACCGAGTCCTCGATACTCGTGTAGCTGTGCGCATGAACTTTCGAAAACAGCAGTGAGCGGCGGATGGTGGCGCCGCTGATGATGTTGCCGCCAGAGATCAGCGAGTCGATGGCCATGCCACGCCGTCCTTCGTCGTCGAAGACAAACTTGGCCGGCGGCAGCTGCTCCTGATGGGTCCAGATGGGCCACTCCTCATCGTACATATTGAGTTCCGGTGTTACCTTGGTCAGCTCCATGTTGGCTTCCCAGTAGGCATCGATGGTGCCGACATCGCGCCAGTAGGCTGCTTCCTCCGGACTATTGCGACCGACACAACTGTCGATGAAGTTGTGGGCATGTACGTGATATTCACTGAGCAGGTGGGGGATGATGTCCTTACCGAAATCATGCGAGGAGAACGGGTTGTCGCTGTCGCGGCAGAGTTGTTCATACAGGAACTCTGCATTGAAGACATACACCCCCATGCTCGCCAGGGCGCGATCCGGACGACCTGGCATCGGTTGTGGATGCGATGGTTTCTCGGCGAAGCTGATGATACGTCGTTCTTCATTGGTGTTCATGACACCGAATCCGCTGGCCTCTTCCAGTGGCACATCGATGCAGGCGATGCTGAGGTCGGCTCCGGCCTGCACATGCTCCGCCAGCATGCGCCCGTAATCCATCTTGTATACATGATCACCCGACAGAACCAGTATGAATTGCGGACGATGGCGGCGCAGCAGATCAAGATTCTGGTACACCGCATCGGCGGTGCCCTGATACCAGCTTTCGGTGAGTTGCTGCTGGGCCGGCAGCAGATCGATGTATTCGTCGAAACGTCCGTCGAGGAAACTCCAGCCGCGCTGCAAGTGGTGAATCAGGCTCTGTGCCTTGTATTGCGTGGCGACACCGATACGGCGAATGCCCGAGTTGACGCAGTTGGACAGCGTGAAATCGATGATGCGGAATTTGCCACCAAAAGGCACGGCAGGCTTGGCGCGCCAGTCAGTCAGTTGCATCAGTCGACTGCCGCGTCCGCCGGCGAGCACCATGGCGAGCGTGGAACGGGTCAGCTGACTGACGAAACGCGCATCTGCGGCGCGCCGGTCGATGATTGCCTGGCCTTGCATATTGCCTCCTGCCTGCGACTACAATAGGCTTACTACCTGCCGTGTTGGTACGCTAGTGTAAATCAGATACGCTCATGACGAAAAAACCCTTGCAACCGCTGCTCGATGCCCGTGAGTACGATCCTTTCCATGTTCTCGGCCTGCATCGCGACGGCAGCGGCTGGGTATTGCGGGCATTCCTGCCGTACGCCACAGAGGTCGCCGTGGAATGGCGCATCGGCAAGATAGAGTCGTTGCAGCGCGTCAATGCCGCAGGAATCTTTGAATGGCGCGGCACGTTGTCCGTCGACAATTCAGCGTATGTGCTACACGTTGTCGAGGATGGCATCACGCGGCGGCGGCATGACGCTTACGCTTTTCCACCGCAGCCGCCGGCCGAGGATCTGTACCTGTTCAACGAGGGGCGCAACTGCCAAGCGTATCGTCTGCTTGGTGCTGCGCCCGAGATGCGCGGCAGCGAAGCGTCTGACTGGATCGGTGGCGTCAGGTTCCGTGTCTGGGCGCCGAATGCCGAACGCGTGTCCGTGGTCGGCGTCTTCAATCGCTGGGACGGTCGTGTGCATCAGATGGCTTCACTCGGTGCCAGCGGCGTCTGGGAGCTGTTCATTCCGCATCTGGTTGCTGGCGATTTATACAAATTCGAGATTCGCAACCGGCAGAGCGGCGCCATTGCCGTCAAGGCCGACCCCTATGCGCGATGCTTCGAGCAGCGCCCGGCTACAGCGGCCTGCGTCAGTGACGGTGCGGCGTATGCCTGGGGCGATGGCACCTGGATCGGCCGACGCGCGATGCGCGACTGGCTGCATGCACCCATGTCGATTTACGAAGTACATGCTGGCTCGTGGATGCGCCATGTCGACGGCAGCTTCTACAGCTATCGCGAACTTGCCGAGCGGCTGATTCCGTATGTTTGCGATCTCGGCTATACGCATGTCGAGTTCATGCCGCTGATGGAACATCCGCTTGATGAATCGTGGGGTTACCAGTGCACAGGGCATTTTGCGCCGACCTCGCGTTTCGGTACGGCCGACGATCTGCGCTATC
Source organism: Rhodocyclaceae bacterium (assembly GCA_035426125.1). Classification (GTDB taxonomy): domain Bacteria; phylum Pseudomonadota; class Gammaproteobacteria; order Burkholderiales; family Rhodocyclaceae; genus Sterolibacterium. The sequence continues at coordinate 6,209 of DAOLZE010000079.1, read as the reverse complement.
TGATTAACGCTTGCCACCAGGTTGGCCTCGGCGTGATTCTCGACTGGGTGCCCGGACATTTTCCGACCGATGCGTTTGCCCTCGCACACTTCGATGGCAGCCCGCTCTACGAGCACGCGGACCCGCGTCTCAAGCTACAACCAGACTGGGGCACGTACGTTTTCAACTTCGGCCGCAACGAGGTAAGAAGCTTCCTGCTCTCCAGCGCACATTACTGGCTCGCCGAGTTTCATGCCGACGGCCTGCGCGTCGATGCCGTCGCCTCGATGCTCTACCTTGACTACTCGCGCAAGCCGGGCGAATGGCTGCCGAATCGCCACGGCGGTCGTGAGAACCTCGAAGCCATCCAGTTCCTCCAGGAGCTCAATGCCATGGTGCATCGTGAGTTTCCGGGTGCGCTGACTATCGCCGAGGAATCGACATCCTGGCCGATGGTGTCGCGTCCCGTGCATCTGGGTGGCCTGGGTTTCTCGATGAAATGGAATATGGGCTGGATGAATGACACTCTCGATTACATCGAAAATGATCCGGTGCATCGACGCTATCATCATGATCGTCTGACCTTCGGCCAGTTGTATGCCTACACGGAAAACTTTGTTCTGCCGCTGTCGCATGATGAGGTCGTCCACGGCAAGCGTTCTTTGCTCGGCAAGATGCCCGGTGACGACTGGCAACGTTTCGCCAATCTGCGCCTGCTGCTGGCGTACCAATATGGCATGCCGGGCAAAAAACTTGGCTTCATGGGCAGTGAAATCGCCGCACCGCACGAATGGCGCAGCAGCGAGGAGTTGCCGTGGCGGCTGCTGGCGTATCCAGCACACACCGGCATGCAGCGCCTGATGCGTGATCTCAACCGGCTGCATGCGCAAGTGCCAGCACTCCACGAACTGGATTTTTCGCCAGACGGTTTTTCATGGATCGATTGTCACGACTCGGATCAATCGGTGGTCAGCTGGTTGCGCTTTGCGCGCGATGGCAGTTGCGTGGCCATTGTCTGCAACTTCACGCCAGTACCGCGGCATGGTTATCGCATCGGAGTGCCGGGGACAGGTGTCTGGCGCGAACTGCTGAATACCGATTCGGAGTATTTCGGTGGCGGTAATCTTGGCAACGGCAGTGGCCTGAACACCGAAGCGCAGCCATGGATGCAGCGTCCTGCCTTGCTGACCCTGACCGTACCGCCGCTGGCGGTGGTGTTTCTGACGCCGGCCTGACTCATGTGCCATTCATGGCTCGGCAAGCGCACCACGAACGGAATGGTCATGGCATTGGCAGTTATTGTTTCTTCAATAATCGACATTCCCTTCAAGGATCAAGTTTCCCCTCGCTGAGCATCCGGTCGACCTCAATTTCTGCCTGCATCCAGTCCGCCGCCGGGTTTGCGCCGATAAAGCCACGTCGCTCGGCCATAAAGTAGGCCGCCACCTCGATGTAGCGCCGGCGCTGCTCATTGGAAACCTGCGGCTTACGATTTTTTGTAGAGCCAGCACCTGTTGCAACCTCCTTCACCGGACTTTTCCGTGGTGCGGCGGGTTTCTTTGCAGGTGCAGCGGCAGCCTTCCTGCCAGGGTTTTTCGTGGCCGCCGCAGGTGGTTTTGGCACAGCCAGGGGCTTGGTAGCTTTGGTCATGACGGTTCTCCGGATTATTTTCGACGCGACTTGCAAGGCCTGCTGCAAATAATGAATGATTGAACGGTATCTCCAGCAAATGCACCTTAGCTCACGACCATGATTACTGCAAGTCGATCAGTACTCGCGAGCAGCACCCGCCGTTTGTGATTTGATGGCAGAATGAACATTTGTACCGACATTTTTCAAGGACCTGCCATGCTTTCAAAATTCGACGATTACCCGGTTCACCAGATCTCCGATGTCATACGCTTCACTCAGACCAGCGACCGGAATTTCTATGACCGCTATTACTTCAATATGTTCAATCAGACCGGAGATATTTTCGTCGTCTTCGGCCTCGGCCAGTATCCGAACCTCGCTGTACAGGACGGCTTTGTGCTGGTGCGGCACGGAGATGTGCATGATGTTCTGCGCGCTTCAAAGCCGCTCGGCGACCGCTCCGACATTTCTGTCGGACCGATGCGTATCGAGATTATCGAAGGTTTGCAGAAGATGCGCCTGGTCGTCGAGGAAAATGAACATGGCATCGAATTGGATGTAGTCTGGAACGGCGAGCACAATGCCTTTCTGGAGCCGCGCCATCAAATCCGCAGGCATGGCCGCGTGCTCTACGATACAACGCGCTTTGCGCAGCTTGGTAACTGGACCGGTACCCTGAAGGTTAATGGCAAGACGTACAACATCACCCCCGACCAGTGGCTCGGCAGCCGCGACCGCTCCTGGGGTGTTCGCCCGATCGGCGAGGAAGAACCGAAGGGTATTCACTTGGGCACACCATCGATGGAAGGTATGTGGAACTACTTTCCGATTTTGTTCAAGGATTTTGCGCTGATGTATCTGATCAATGAAACCAGCGACGGCAAGCGCACGGTTGAGGAAGCCATGCGCATCTGGAAAGACCCGAACCGCGAACCCGAATGGCTGGGCCGTCCCGAACACGATCACGTGTTCAATTCAGCGATGCAATACATGGCTGACATCAAGGAAGGTGTCGTACGTTTTCCCGATGCGCCGGGCGGCCCGCTCGAACTACGTGGTACGCCGCTGCTGCAAACCTACCTGACTATGGGTACCGGTTACGGTCTTGAGCAGGACTGGCGTCACGGCATGTATCAGGGCCCGGAACTGGTCATGCAGAAAGCCAGCTACAAATACGGCGAGGACATGATGCTGGGTCTGATCGAAACACCGACGCGTTTCACGCTGAATGGTGAAGTCGGCTACGGCATGATGGAATTTGCATTCTTCAGCAGCCACGACAAGTACTGCGATTGACTGGTTGCCATTTTTTCCTTGGCATACCGTTCGTATGTCAAGGCTGCGTCAGTGTTTTTTGCAGAAAATCGCCCACATATCGCGCAAGGCGGTTTCAAAATGGTTTACAAAACGTGGTGCATTGAAGAGAGAGGATGCCAGCAGTTGCTGACGAAGTCCCTTTCTGAGTGTGGCAAGCCGATCCAGATTGGTGGCGTGGGCTTTGGCTCGGGCGACATAGTCGTCGACGTCGTGGGCAATCCATTCGGGCAGTCCGGCATTCATCAACAAACTGATGCCTTGACGGGAGAGAAAACGTTCACCTGCCAGAGTCAGGACTGGTACTCCCATCCACAGTGCTTCGGCAGTGGTGGTGACACCATTGTAGGGAAATGGATCAAGGCCGATATCAATCTGGTTGTAGGTGTCCAGATGGTTGCTTCGGTCGGGTATGTTGCCTTGGAGCATGAGCCGATCTGCGCCGATGCCCTGTGCAGCAAAGCGCTCGAGTACGTTTTGTCTAACCGGGGCTTCATCAAGCTGCCAGGCTTTTAGCAACAGCCGGCTGCCAGGCACAGCTTTCAGCACGCGTGCCCACAGGGTGACTACGGCATCGTTCATCTTGATCAGATTGTTGAAAGAGCCAAAGGTCAAGTATCCAGCCGTCAGTGCCGGCAGTTCGGAGACTTCAAGACCCGTCGTCGGTCGCGAAAGGCACAGATAGCTTTCCGGTAATCGCCAGATACTTTCTGTAAACTGATTTTCCTGGGAAGGGGATAAGGCCCAGGAGTCGGCGATGTAGTAATCGATAGTCGAAACACCCGTCGTGGCACAGTAACCGAGCCAGCTGATCTGCACTGGCGCCGGCTTCCAGGCAAATACCGGCAGGCGGTTACCAGCCGTATGGCCGGACAAGTCGATGAGGATATCGATCGCATCATCGTGAATCATCTGGGCAAATTTTTCGTTGCTCATACCGGCAGATGATTTCCATGCGGCAAAGTAGTGCCGGATACGTTGCGACAACGTATCCTCTTTGGTATTAGTCGGATAGGCGACAAGATCAAAATTCTTTTTTGATAATTCGCCGAGTACGTTTTCCAGAAAATAGCCAACTGGATGCTCGAGCAGATCGCCGGAGACAAAGCCGATGCGCAGGTGTCTCGATGGATCCGGAGTCGACTGCCATGTCGAGAACGGCTCGGCATGGGAGGCTACTATCCTGCTGTAATTACGTGCCTCCTCAAGTATCGCTGCTGTCGGTTTGTCGGGAAGGTAGCTTTGATAGAACAGAAGATTGCTGTGCGCTTCGGAAAACTCCGGGTTGATTTTCAGTGCGCGGTGGAGGCTCGCCAGTCCGGCGTCGACCTGACCGAGGGAACTGAGCGCATTGCCTAGATTGTTGTGGGCCACGGCGTGATCCGGATCGAGTTCGATGGCGCGGCGGAAGCTCGCCACAGCGGTATCGAACTGCCTGAAGTCCTGCTGGATGCAACCCAGATAGCAGTGAGCATCGGCGAAATTTGGATCGAGTTCCAGTGCGCGGCGGAGGCTGGCGACTGCGGCATCGATTTGTCCGAGACTTTTCAGGGTGATCCCCAGGTTGCTGAGCACTCCGACTTGATTTGGGTCGATCTCCAGCGCCCGACGAAAACTGGCAACTGCAGCAGCGGTTTGCCCAAGACTTTGCAGCGTATTGCCGAGGTTGCCATGCGCCTGGGGTAGTTCGGGGTTGATCGCCAGTGCCTGCCTGAAATGGCTGGCGGCTTCGTCATATCGTTCCAACCCCAACAACGCGACACCGATGTTGTTGTATGCCTGAGCATAGCGTGGATTGAGTTTGATCGCCTCCCGGTAAAGGGTAATCGCCTGTTCCTGATTTCCTTGGGTGAGTTGCTCATTGCCGAGATTCTTGATCTGTTCCGCAGCACCTACTGTTTCCGCAAGTTGCGAAGACGAAGAGATATCTGAAGAGGATTTGCTGGCGAACATTCGCTTGAAAAGATTCATCATGTTTGTCCGGAGGTAAGTAACAACTCAAATTTCCAAAAGACTTCATCGACAAAATTTTTCAGATTCTTTACGGGGCTATCAAGAGAAAATTATCGATGATTGCTTGCAGTTGTTGCCAGCAGCGCTGCACCTCTGAGACCAAGTAGCGGGTCGGTGACGACACGCAGCGGCATGCGCATTGCCAGTTCCCTGTGTTCAGCCTTGGTGTTGAAGGCGTTGAGGAAGGGGCCGCTGCGCAATAGTGGCAGGATGCGTGCGGCGATGCCACCGGCGATATACACGCCGCCACGCGCCATGTATGTCATTGCCATGTCGCCGGCGAAGGCGCCGTAAGCAGCGCAGAACAGGTCGACGGCTTGACGCGCGAGACTGTCCGGTTGTGTCTCGGCAAGTTGCGTCAGTGTCGCTGCAACATTTTCGGCATGGCGCGGATCGGGTTGATCGGCCGGTTGACGGCTGCACAGGAAATCGTAGATTGCCAACAGCCCCGGACCAGAGACGACCTGCTCGGCCGTCACTCGGCCCGTCGGTGTGCGCTCGTGAAGAAAGGCCCACAGATCGGCCTGTTGCTGGTTTGCTGGTGCGAAGCCGCAGTGCCCACCTTCGCCGGGGAGAATGCGCCAGTTGAGCGGCGAGGGGGCATCGGTACATGCCAGTGCGGCGACGCCCAGACCGGTCCCGGCGCCGACAACAATCCGTACGTCATGTTCGAGTGGTTCACCGGCTTGCAGCTCGACGATGTCTTGCGGGGCAAGGGCTGCGATGCCGGCTGCGGCGGCGACAAAATCATTGACCAGATGCAGTCGTCCGAGGCCGAATGTCGCAGCGAGCGCAACGGCATCGATCAGCCAGGGCAGGTTGGTAAGATGAGCACGTTGCCCGTCTGCGTCGACTGGCCCGGCAATGGCCAGGCAGCCGCCGGAAATTTCCATGCCGTGAATTCCCGCAGCTTGCGCTTCAGCGAGAAAGTCGCCGAGCAGCGGCGCGAAGTTGGTGTAGTCGGCACAGGTGAAACGCTTCTGCAAGCGCCAGGGTGGGGCAGTATCGTCAGTCGCTTCTTCGACAATACCCAGCAGAACCTTGGTGCCGCCGATGTCGCCGCAGAGTTTCATGGCTTGTTGTTCAGACCGCGATGGGTGCGGCGATATGCGGTTGCGGGTGATAATCCGTCAGCGTGAAATCCTCGAAGCGGAAGTCGAGCAGTTCCTTCACTGCCGGGTTCAACTGCATCGTCGGCAGGGGGCCGAGCGTACGCGACACTTGCAGGCGCGCCTGGTCGAGGTGGTTGGTGTAGAGGTGGGCGTCGCCGA
>DAOLZE010000078.1:0-9682 GCA_035426125.1 Rhodocyclaceae bacterium | reverse complement strand
TTGCATCAGAAATGCAGCGGCCGCTTGTCGACGGCCAGTGCCGCTTCGTGCATGACTTCGGAGAGCGTCGGATGGGCGTGGCAAATGCGCGCGATGTCTTCCGACGACGCCCCGAATTCCATCGCCACGACGGCCTCGGCGATCAACTCGGAAGCGTTGTTGCCGATGACATGAACGCCAAGGATGCGGTCGGTCTGCGCATCGGCGAGCATCTTCACAAAACCGGTGGTATCGCCCTGCCCCAGTGCACGACCGTTGGCGGCGAAAGGGATCTGGCCGCTGCGGTAGGCGATGCCTTCGCGCTTGAGTTGTTCCTCGGTCTTGCCGACCCAGGCGATTTCCGGATGCGTGTAGATCACCCAGGGAATTGTGTTGTAGTCGATATGACCGGTCTGGCCGGCAATCAACTCGGCGACCATGATGCCTTCGTCCATGCCCTTGTGTGCCAGCATCGGTCCGGGCACGACATCACCAACCGCCCAGACGTTTTCCAGATTGGTGCGGCAATGACTATCGATCTGGATACGGCCGCACTCGTCCAGCGCCAGACCGACGTGATCACAGCCGAGACCGGCGGTATTCGGCTGGCGGCCGACCGAGACGATCAGCTTGTCACATTCCAGTGTTTGCGTGCCTTCATCGGTTTCGTATTCAACGGTGACAGTCTTCTTGCCGACGGAAACCTTGCCGATCTTGACGCCGAGATGGATGTTGAGTCCCTGCTTGCGTGTGAACACTTTCCACGCTTCCTTGGCTACGGCCTGATCGGCAGCAGCGAGGAAATCGGGCACGGCTTCGAGGATGTTCACCTCGGCACCGAGACGCTTCCAGACGCTGCCGAGTTCAAGACCGATGACACCGGCACCAATCACACCGAGGCGCTTCGGCACGCTGTCAAAGCAGAGTGCGCCGACGTTGTCGCAAACCAGCTTGTTGTCGACCGGAATACCGGGCAGGTGGCGCGGCTGCGAGCCGGTGGCGACGATGACATGCCGGGCGAAGACATTCTCGCTGCCCTGCTTGCCAGCCACCGCGATCTGCCAGAGATCGCCTTCGCGGCCGGTAAAGCTGCCGTGGCCGGAGAGCAGCGTAATCTTGTGTTTCTTGAACAGGCTGCGGATGCCGCCGGTGAGCTGGGTGACGATGTTTTCCTTGCGCCGGAGCATCGTCGTCACGTCCATCCTGACATTGTCGAAGCCAATGCCGTGCATGACAAAGGAATGACCTGCCTGATCGTAAAGTTCCGAGGATTGCAGCAGCGCCTTTGAGGGAATGCAGCCGACGTTCAGGCAGGTGCCACCGAGACGCACTTCACCCTTCGGGTCGGCGTAGCTTTCCGATTCGATGCAGGCGACACTGAAGCCGAGCTGCGCCGCGCGGATCGCCGCGACATAACCGCCGGGGCCGGCACCGATAACGACAACATCAAATTGATTGGCCATGATGGGCTCGCAAAAAAGTAGGCGTCAGAGAATCAAAGATCGAGCAGCAAACGTGCCGGGTCTTCCAGAACATCCTTGATGGCAACCAGACCGAGCACTGCCTCGCGGCCGTCGATGATGCGGTGGTCGTAGGACAGGGCGAGATAGTTCATCGGCCGGATGACGATCTGGCCGTTCTCGACGACAGCACGATCCTTGGTTGCATGTACGCCGAGAATTGCCGATTGCGGCGGATTGATGATCGGCGTCGACAACATCGAACCGAACACGCCACCGTTGGAAATGGAAAATGTGCCGCCGGTAAGTTCCTCGATGGTCAGCTTGCCGTCCTTCGCCTTGGCGCCAAATTCGGCAATCTTCTTTTCGATATCAGCCAGCGACAACTGATCGACATCGCGCAGAATCGGTACCACCAGACCGCGCGGACTGCCGACGGCGATGCCGATATCGAAGTAGCCGTGATAGACGATATCGTTGCCATCGATCGAGGCATTGAGCAGTGGATAGCGCTTCAACGCTGCCACCGCTGCCTTGACGAAAAAGGACATGAAGCCGAGTTTGACGCCGTGCTCCTTCTCGAATTTCTCCTTGTACTTGTTGCGCAGTTCCATCACCGGCGCCATGTTCACTTCATTGAAGGTGGTCAGGATCGCCGCCGTCGATTGCGACTGCACCAGACGCTCGGCGATGCGTGTACGCAGCCGTGACATTGGTACACGCTGCTCGGGACGGTCGCCCAGCACAGTGTCAATATTGACCGCCACCGGCTGTACCAGCGCTGGTTTTGCCGGTGCAGCGGCAGGTGCGACAGCAACGGATACTGGAGTCTGGGACACGCCAAGAACATCGCCCTTGGTGATACGCCCGCCACGTCCACTGCCCTCTATACCTGAGGCATCGATACCTTTCTCGGCCATGAGCTTGCGCGCGGCAGGCATGGCGTGTGCTGCCGGTGCGGCAGACACCTCCGGTGCCGCTGCGGGTGCAGCCTCAGTGGCAACCTCCGCCGTCTTCGCCGCCTTAGCGCCGCTATCGATCACTGCGATGACTTCGCCGCTGACAACCATAGCGCCATTGGCCTTGATGATTTTTGTGATGACACCGTCGCAGGGTGCCGGCAATTCGAGCACCACTTTATCGGTTTCAATATCGATCAGATTCTCGTCGCGAACGATTGCTTCGCCGACCTGCTTGTGCCAGGTGACCAGGGTCGCTTCGGCAACCGATTCCGACAACTGCGGGACTGTGACTTCGACTAGCATGGGAGCTCCTTTACTCGGCAGAACTCTTGAGCGCGGAAATACCGCCAAGAGCCGATTCGATGACATCGTGCTGTTGTGCATTGTGCTTGGAATAATAGCCAACCGCCGGCGATGCCGAGGCGGGACGCGCCACGGCATACAAGGTTTGCCCTTCGCGCAGGCCGGCGATGAAATGGTGTCGAGAGGCATACCAGGCGCCTTGATTTTGCGGCTCCTCCTGGCACCAGACGACTTCCTTTGCATTCGGGTATTTCTTCATTTCGGCAGCGAAGACTTTCGCCGGGAAGGGATAAAGCTGTTCGATACGCAGCACAGCGATATCGTTTCGCTTTTTCTCGCGTCGCGCATTGATCAGTTCGTAATAGACCTTTCCTGAACACAGTACGATGCGCTTGACCTTCTTGGCATCGAGCGAATCAGTTTCGCCGATGATGGTCTGAAAACTACCGTTTGCCAGATCATCAAGACTGGAAACAGCATCCTTGTGCCGCAACAAGGATTTTGGTGTCATGATGATCAGCGGCTTTCTCATCTGGCGCAGCATCTGCCGCCGCAATAGATGGAATATCTGCGCCGGCGTGGTCGGCACGCAGACCTGCATGTTATGTTCTGCACATAGCTGCATGTAGCGTTCGAGACGCGCCGATGAATGCTCCGGCCCCTGCCCTTCGTAGCCGTGCGGCAGTAGCATGACCAATCCACAATAACGTCCCCACTTGGCCTCGCCGGAACTGATGAACTGGTCGATGACCACCTGGGCGCCGTTGGCGAAATCGCCAAACTGCCCCTCCCAGATCACCAGTTCATTCGGTTCGGTGGTGGCATAGCCATATTCAAATGCCAGCACCGCTTCCTCGGACAGCACCGAGTCGATAACGACGAATGGCGCCTGGTTTTCCTGAATATGCTGTAGCGGCACATAACTACCATCGTCCCACTTTTCGCGGCTCTGATCGTGCAACATGGCATGCCGATGGAAGAACGTGCCGCGCCCGGAATCCTCTCCGGAAACGCGTACGCCATAACCTTCGGCAAGCAGTGTGGCATAAGCCAGCGTCTCGCCCATACCCCAGTCGATGCCGGATTTTCCGGTCAGCATGGCCTGCCGGTCATCGTTGATTTTTTGCACCCGCGAATGCAGCGTGAAGCCTTCAGGAATCGTGGTAATACGCTGGCCAAGACGCTTGAGATCGGCCAAGGGCACCTTGGTATTGCACTCGTCGGTATATTTGTTCAGGGTGAACGGCGTCCAGTCAACCGCCAGCTTGCGCTGGTAATCTGACAGCACCGGATTCTCGACGAGACGCCCTTCGTCGAGTGCGTTGCGATAGTCCTTGACCATCTGTTCGGGAACATCGGCCGTTAGAATGCCCTGACCGATCAGTCGATCTGCATATAGTTTGCGCGTACCGGGGTGTGCGGAAATCTTCTTGTACATCAGCGGCTGGGTCACCATCGGCTCGTCCTGCTCGTTGTGGCCGAGCTTGCGGAAGCAGATCAGATCGATGACAACATCTTTTTTGAATTCGCGACGAAAATCGATCGCCAGTTGTGCGACCAGCGCCACGGCTTCCGGATCGTCGCCATTAACGTGAAATACCGGTGCCTCGATCATCTTGAAGATGTCGGTGCAATACAGCGAGGAGCGGTAATCGCGCGGGTCTGACGTGGTGAAGCCGATCTGGTTATTGATGACAATGTGCAGCGTACCGCCGGTACCGTAGCCGCGCGTCTGCGAAAAATTGAGCATTTCCTGATTGACGCCCTGCCCGGCCACCGCTGCATCACCGTGCAGCAGCACAGCCAGCACCTGATCTCCTTTTATATCGCCACGCCGCCGCTGACGGGCATACACGGAACCGGCGACGACTGGATTGACGATTTCAAGGTGCGACGGGTTGAATGCCAGTGCCAAATGGAGTGGACCACCGGGGGTAGTGATGTTCGACGAAAAGCCCTTGTGATATTTCACATCACCGGCGGAAAGTTCGTCGGCATGCTTTCCCTCGAATTCGGAGAACAGCTCCTGCGGCGATTTGCCCAGCGTATTCACCAGCACATTGAGACGGCCACGGTGCGCCATGCCGATAACGATTTCCTGAATGCCCTGGCTACCGGCACGGCGAATCAGTTCATCCATGGCAACGATCGTGGACTCGCCGCCTTCCAGCGAGAAGCGCTTCTGGCCGACATATTTTGTATGCAGATAGCGTTCCAGTGTTTCTGCGGCGGTGAGCCGTTCGAGCAAGCGTTTTTTCTGTTCTGTCGAATATGCCGGTGTTGCGCGACTCGGCTCAAGCCGTGCCTGTATCCAGCGCTTGTGCGAAATATCGCTCATGTACATGTACTCGACACCGATGGTGCCGCAGTATGTCTGGCGCAACGCTTCGAGAATTTCGCGCAGGCTCGCCTGTTCGGGACCGAAGGCAAAGGAACCGGTATTGAAGATAACGCCAAGATCGGCTTCGGTGAATCCGTAATAGGCTGGATCGAGCTCGGCAATAACCGGTCGCTCCGTTCGTTTCAGAGGATCAAGTTGCGCCCAGCGATTGCCGAGGAAACGGTAGGCGTTGATGAGTTGCAATACCTTGACTTGCCGGGTATCAGCCACCGGAGATGCGGCAGCCGGGTGCAAAGTGCCGGATCTGGCGCGCTGGGCGAACGAGGCAACAATGGGCGCATGCGCCACATCAGGGCCGGTGCCAGGAAGATTTTGCAGCTTGTCGAAGTAGTCGCGCCAGGCAGGCGTCACAGCGGCCGGATTATTCAGGTAGCTTTCATACAGGTCTTCGATGAAGGGCGCATTGGCGCCGAAGAGATACGAATTGCCGAGCATTTGCTTCATCATGGGAAAAGGTCTCCTGCAAGGAGTAGGGTGCTTGAAAATTCAGATGGACGAATGCAAGACATGAAGAAAGTGACTCGGCTGACTGGAGAAGACCAACCGTCAGGCGGCTTTCAGGCGATCCGGATATATATCGATACGTTGAATATTGGATGGGGGAGGAAGAAACGCTATGGCAATCCGCCGACAGCGGCTGCGGGTGCGCCATGATGGCGACAAACCCGCAGCATGTCCGTGATCAGCGCTGGGCGAGTGGCTTGACGTCGCGACGCGGCGCACCGATGTACAACTGGCGCGGACGTCCGATCTTCTGTTCCGGATCGGAAATCATCTCGTTCCACTGCGAAACCCAGCCGACCGTGCGCGCCATGGCGAAAATGCCGGTGAACATCTGCGTCGGGATGCCCAGTGCGCGCTGCACGATACCGGAGTAAAAATCCACGTTCGGATAGAGCTTCTTCTCGATGAAGTAGTCGTCTTCCAGCGCGATTTTTTCCAGCTCGATCGCCAGCTTGAACAGCCGGTCGTCGTGCAAGCCAAGTTCGTTGAGCACCTCATAACAGGTTTCACGCATCAGCTTGGCACGCGGATCAAAGTTCTTGTAGACACGATGACCGAAGCCCATCAGCTTGAAGCTGTCATTCTTGTCTTTGGCGCGCTTGATGTACTCGCCAACACGTGAGACATCGCCGATCTCTTCCAGCATCTGCAGGCAGGCCTCGTTGGCACCGCCATGCGCCGGGCCCCACAGACAGGCGATGCCGGCAGAGATGCAGGCAAATGGGTTGGCACCCGAAGAACCAGCCAGACGCACCGTCGACGTGGAAGCATTTTGCTCATGGTCGGCATGCAGGATCAGGATGCGGTCGAGCGCGCGCGTCAGTACCGGATTCGGCACATAGGTCTCGCACGGTGTGGCGAACATCATGTGCATGAAGTTGGCAGAATAACTGAGGTCGTTGCGCGGATACATGAACGGCTGGCCCATCCCGTACTTGTAGGCCATCGCCACGATGGTCGGCATCTTGGCGATCAGACGATGCGCCGAAATGTCACGGTGATGCTGGTCGCTGATGTCCATCGCGTCATGATAGAAAGCTGACAGCGCACCGACCACACCAACCATCACGGCCATCGGATGTGCATCGCGACGGAAGCCCTGGTAGAAACGGGTCAACTGCTCGTGCACCATGGTGTGGTTCTTGATGACATTGGCGAAGTCTTCCTTCGCCTTTACTGTCGGCAGTTCGCCCTTGAGCAGCAACTGGCAGACTTCGAGAAAGTCGCAATTCACGGCAAGCTGCTCGATCGGGTAGCCGCGATACAGCAACTCGCCCTTGTCGCCGTCGATATAGGTAATCGTCGATTTGCAACTGCCCGTCGACATGAATCCGGGGTCGAAGGTGAACGCACCCGTCTTGGCATAGAAGGAGCGGATATCGATCACATCAGGGCCGATGGTGCCGGAATATACGGGAAACTCGACAGGGTTGCCGTCGATCGAGAGCGTCGCTTTACGTTCTGGAGTCATGGTGAAAACCCCGATTAAGAATGGATCAAATTTTTCGAAAACTCAAACTTCCAGCAAAGAGCTGATGAAAGTCTTCCAGCGCGGATCGTCGATTTCCTGACGGTCGCAGATCATGTCCCAGAGGTCGTGATCCTCCAGTTGCAGCAATTCTTCCAGCACCAGCGCCTGTTGCGGATCGAGATTCTCGCCATGGCGCTGCCAGAATCGTTCGAGCAGCAGGTCCAGTTCAAGCAGTGCGCGCCGCGAATGCCATTTCAATCTGCCAGGATGCGGCGTAATGTGTGGCACCTGCGACACCTGCGTCATACGGCGCGACGTACCATCATATCCTTGATCTTGCCGATGGCCTTGGTTGGGTTCAATCCCTTCGGACAGGCATCGACGCAATTCATGATGGTGTGGCAACGGAACAGGCGGTACGGATCATTAAGATTGTCGAGGCGCTCGTTGGTTGCCTGGTCGCGCGTGTCGGCGATAAAACGATAGGCAGCGAGCAGGCCAGCCGGGCCGACGAACTTGTCCGGATTCCACCAGAACGACGGGCAGGAAGTCGAGCAGCAGGCGCACAGAATACATTCGTAAAGGCCATTCAATTCTTCGCGTTCCTCCGGTGATTGCAGGCGCTCGCGCTCCGGTGGCGGATCATTGTTGATCAGGTAAGGCTTGATCGAGTGATACTGTTTGAAGAACTGCGTCATGTCGACAATGATGTCGCGAATCACCGGCAGACCCGGCAGCGGCCGCAGAGTGATCGGCTGCGTCAGTGAGTCGATTTCAGTCAGACAGGCCAAGCCGTTCTTGCCATTGATGTTCATGGCATCCGAGCCGCACACCCCCTCGCGGCAGGAGCGACGAAAAGACAACGAGTCGTCAACGAACTTCAGCTTGACCATGGCGTCGAGCAGCTTGCGGTCGGTCGAATCAAGCTCGACCGAAATGTCCTGCATGTAGGGCTTGGCATCCTTGTCCGGATCGTAGCGATAGATCCTGAACTTGACGGTGCGCTTGTGGTGTGCGGTGGTCATCATCTGTTCCTTGTTATCACTTTCAATGCGTCAATACGTTAATACGCGCGTTTCTTGAGTTCGATGGTATCTACCGACAGCGGCTTCATCTGCACCGGCTTGTATTCGAGACGATTAGCGTCACGGAACCACAGCGTGTGCTTGAGCCAGCTCGTGTCATCGCGGCCATTCGGTCTCTCCGCCGTGTCGTGCGCGTCATCACGGACGTGCGCACCGCGCGATTCCTTGCGCGCCTCGGCAGAGATCATGGTGGCCTTGGCAACTTCGATCAGGTTGTCGAGTTCGAGCGCCTCAAGACGTGCGGTGTTGAATACCTGCGACTTGTCCTTGATCTCCGTCTGGAGCACCTGTTTCTCAATATCGAGAATCTTCGACACGCCCTGTTTGAGCAGATCGTTGAAGCGGAACACGCCACAGTGCGTCTGCATGGCACGCTGCATGTCCAGACGCGTCTCATGCACATTCGCGCCGTCCTTCTGCGTATTCAGGCGATCAAGCCGCGCCAGGCTGCGTTCGATGACTTCGGTAGGCAGCGGCTTGTGCGCTCTGGCAGACTTGCCGAGATAGTCGACGGCAGACTCGCCCGCCGATTTGCCGAATACCAGCAGATCGAGCAGCGAATTGGTACCGAGACGATTGGCACCATGCACCGAAGCGCAGGCGCATTCGCCGGCGGCATAGAAACCGGGTACCACAGCGTTCTGGTCGCCGTCTCTGGTCACAACGACCTGGCCATGATAGTTGGTCGGAATGCCGCCCATCTGGTAGTGACAGGTCGGCACAACCGGCAGCGGTGCCTTGATGCAGTCGATGCCGGCAAACTGGATGCCGATCTCGCGGATGCCCGGCAGACGCTTCATGATCGTTGCTGGATCAAGGTGAGTGATGTCGAGCAGCACGAAATCCTTGTTCGGGCCACAGCCGCGTCCCTCGTTGATCTCGGTCACCATGGCGCGCGACACCACGTCGCGCGAGGCCAGATCCTTGGCATTCGGTGCGTAGCGCTCCATGAAACGTTCGCCGAGGCTGTTGCGCAGAATGCCGCCTTCGCCGCGCACGCCTTCGGTAATCAGCACGCCGGCACCGGCCACGCCAGTTGGATGGAACTGCCAGAACTCCATGTCTTCCAGTGGAATACCGGCACGTGCCGCCATGCCAAGACCATCGCCGGTATTGATGAAGGCGTTGGTCGATGAATGATAGATACGGCCGGAACCGCCGGTGGCAAAAATCGTTACCTTCGAATGGAACATGACGACCTCGCCGGTCTCCATCTCCATCGCTGTAACACCGACCACTTCACCCTCGGCATCGCGGATCAGATCAAGCGCCATCCATTCAACGAAGAACTGGGTGTTAACCTTGACGTTGCGCTGATACATGGCGTGCAGCATGGCGTGGCCGGTGCGGTCGGCAGCGGCGCAGGAACGGCGCACCGGCTTCTCGCCGAAGTTCGACATGTGGCCACCAAACGGACGCTGATAAATCTTGCCGGCATCGGTGCGGTCGAATGGCATGCCGTAGTGTTCCAGCTCGATGACCACCTCGTTGGCCTTGCGACACATGAACTCGATTGC
>DAOLZE010000077.1:0-9710 GCA_035426125.1 Rhodocyclaceae bacterium | reverse complement strand
GTCTCGCGCACCACCAGTCGTCCGCTCTTGGCCGAGCGGCGCCAGGCCAGCCGCCGGGGGTCGTCCCCCTCGCGGAAGGGGCGCAGGCCGAAGAGCTCGTCGCCGGGGCCGGCGCGCCGCGCGTTTCGCCGAAGCCGTCAGGGCCGTAGAAGCCGCCGGGCGTCAGGTTCGCCGAGGTGCAGGCATACAGCGTCGGCCAGCCGCCGCTCTCGGCCGACTGGCCGAATAGCGACATTACGGTGTTCAGTGCGGCGGAGATTGCATAATCGGTGAGGTGAAAGCTGCCCAAATTTTTGCGCGAGCGACCGATATTGGTACGCGATACGCCAGGATGCACTGCCAGGCTCAGCAGCGGTAATCCAGCCGCTTTGGCACGGCGCTGCAGCTCGCGGGAAAACAGCAAATTGGCAAGTTTGGTCTGGTTATAGGGGCGCTGCGAGTGATAGCTGTTCGCCATCTGCAGATCGTCCCAGTCGAAGGAGCCGAGCTTGTGCACCAGGCTCGATACCGTCACTACACGCGGTGCGGCACTTTTCAGGAGTAACGGAAAGAGCAGGGCTGTCAACGCGAAGTGGCCAAGATGACCGATGCCGAACGTTAGTTCAAAACCGTCGACTGTCGTGCGCCGCTCGCTGATCGGCTGGATGCCGGCGTTGTTGACCAGAATATCGAGAGGCTCACCGCGTTCGACGAGCCTGGCGGCAAATTCTCGCACCAGCTTGAGGTTGGCAAGATCGAGCGGCAGAAATTCAACTCTGGCATCGGCGCGCAACGCACGGATTTTTTTCAGGGCCTCGGCACCGGCTTGTTCGTTGCGGTCGGCCAGCAGCACCTCGGCGCCATGCTGCGCGAGGCCGCGTGCCGCTTCATAGCCGATACCGCTGGCGGCGCCAGTGACCAAGGCACGTTTGCCGGTCAGGTCGGGAATATCATTTTCAGTCCACTTGGCCATATTCTGACTCGATCACGCTGTTACGCAGTTTGAAAAGAACTGGCACGCGTCTCCGAAGAACCCAGCGCGCCTTGTGGAACGTATGTCGTCAGTGTCCAGCCCCCGGTGCTGGCGGCACGTTATATCCACCCTGTTTGCGCTTCTTCGGCTCGATGCCGGTCAGCTTGGCGAGATTGAGACCAAGAATCTTCGCCTTGTCTTCCTCGGTGACTTGCGCATAGCCCCACTTCTCCTGCAATTCTGCCGGCATGTCGAGATTGATGATGTAGTCGACGACGCGACCAAGATCATCAAAGGGCAGATCGAAGCCCAGCACAATCTTGTCGGCCGGCATCCACTGTAGTGCGGTACCGATGGCATGGTAACCGCGATACGGCGAACGCTGGTACCAGCCGATGATGCCGGACAGGCTCATGTACAGATTGCGATGCTTGCCGCACAGGCCGATCAGCTCTTCAGACTGCGGCCAGCCGGCGTGATAGGCAATGATTTTCAGATCGGGGAAGGCGAGCAGCACGTCGTCGAGTTGGCCAACCTGGCAGTGACTGCTCGGCTGTGGCACGACATAGCTGAAACCGGTATGCACCGTCAGCGGAATGCCAAGCTCGGTCGCCTTCTCGTAGAATGGCCAGAGACGCTTGTCATTGAGCGGGCCGTCATCTTCCGGCGTGTACAGTTTGCACAGCTTGGCGCCTTTTTCCTTAACCAGATATTCGAGTTCCCAGTTCGCGTGCTTAATGCCACGCCTGATCACCGGACCGACGTTGGCTTCCAAGAGCATGCGCTCAGGATAAGGCGCAATCTGTTGCATCATGAAGCCGTTGGTCGACAGGGACACCACGCCACCGGTCACATCCATCATCGGCTCACGCAGACAGAAGGCAACGTCCACATCGGTCTTGTCCATATACTTGATGAGTTCGCTGGCGATCGGATGCGGCCACTCGCCGGTCAGATCGCGACCTGACCAGGCGCGCATCACGCCATCGACGCTACCCCACCAGCGCTGTACGTCGGGATAATAGGCAATCTCCGACATGGTTTGCGGGTTCATGAAATGGAACTCGGTCATCGCAATGAAATAATCCTTGGCGGTCTTGCTCATGCTGGTCGCTCCTCTATCCGTGGTTATTGAAGTATGGGGTGCGGCGCATGGCGGGATGGTGTCAAGAATGAACTCTTGAAAACACGATCCGCGCAGCGGCACTTTGCGGCAAACGTCGATTCTAGTGTAAATTCCCGGGCCGCGCTCAGGCAAGCGTACCCGGTCAGCCGTGCAGCATGCCTTCACTCCCGCAGCATATCTGCCGGACCGGCATGGTATGATCGCCAATCGAATTGCCGAATGATAGAGGTTCGCTTGTGAGACACCGCTTCCTGTCCATTCTGACCCTGCTGCTCATATTCACGGCGCCCTCCGTGTGGGCGAAAAACTACGCTTTGCTGATTGGCAACTCCAATTACAGCATCGGCCATCTCGACAACCCTGCCAACGATGCGCAGGATCTGGCGAATACTTTGCGCGCCATCGGGTTTGAAACGACTATCCGGCTGAATCAGGATGGCGAAGGGATGAAAAACACCATTCGCGAATTCGGCGAGAAACTCAAGAACAACGACGGTATCGCCCTGTTCTTTTTTGCCGGACATGGCATTCAGGCCAATGGCGAAAACTATTTGCTGCCCGTCGGCTTCCCTTTCCGCAACGAGCAGGAAGTTGAAAAAAACGCCGTGCCGGCCAACATGGTGCTGCGTTATATGGAAGACTCGAAAAACCGGGTCAATCTGGTCGTACTCGATGCCTGCCGCAACAACCCGTTCATCAAGACGCGGACGTTGAAGGTTCGCGGCCTTGCGCCCATGGATGCGCCAAGCGGAACTCTGGTCGCCTTCTCAACGGCGCCGGGAACCGAAGCCAGTGACGGCGCCGGACGCAACGGCCTGTATACCAAACACCTGATGGCCAACCTCAAGGTTCCCGGCATGACCGTCGAGCAGGTATTCAAGCGTACCCGTGAAGGCGTCGAGATCGAATCCGAAAAAGAAATCGGCCGCAAGCAATCGCCGCGCGAGGAAAGCAGCCTGAAAGGCAGCGACGTCTATTTCATCCAGCCACTCGCCGCAGCAAAACCGGGCAGCGCGGCAACACCAGAGCAATATGAGTTAGCCTACTGGAACTCCATTGCCAGCAGCAGTAACAGCGCGGATTTTGAATCTTATTTGAGCCAGTATCCGCAAGGAAAGTTCGTCGAGCTCGCCCGCAACAAACTGCAGGCGACAAAGTCGCCACAGAGTGGCAGGAACGAGTCGCGTGCCATGGGTGATGGATCTGCCGCACCCTCGTACGCAACCTCTCGTCCAGCCACTGTTGTTGCATCGGCCAGACCCGGCAAGGTCTTTAGCAGTCCGGGCAACTTCAGTTTCGAGGACGATCAGGAAGGGACTGTCAAGGCTGCCGAATTCCTTTCGATCTCCTGTCGCGATATCCTCAAGAACAAGCGAATCAGGTTGTCCCTCGAAGACAAGAGCCGTCAGGGTGCGGCTTTTCGCCGGGCGCTGGAGCAAACCCTGCTCTCGACCGGTGTGCGTATTGCTGCCTCCGGCGGAGCTGCCGATCTGATCATCAAGGGTGTTATCGAAACCACCAGCGGAGTCAACCAGGTATTGCGTATCGGCGAGATCGATCTGCAGGCGGACTTCACCCTGACCTCGACAAACGGAAAAACCCTGTCCATGGCATCGGCTTCCGGCGGCGCTTACACAGGTAGCAACTCCCAGAATGCGGCTCGCGGCGTATGGGAAGAAAAGAGCGAGGAAATCGTTGGAAAATTGCTGAAGGATTACTGCTCCGGCAAGTAATCATCCGACATATGACGACCTATCTGGTCCGTGGAGAAACAACATGAAAACAAAATTTACGATCGCAGCTCTTTCCTTGTCTCTGGCGATCTTCGCCGGTTCTGCAATGGCTTTCGACGATGGCCCGGCGCCATCCGGTAGCGCATCGGACGAAGCCAACAGGATGGCCGACAAGGCCATGTACAAACCCGTGGAATATGTCAACGCCAGCAAACAAGGTCCCGCCCTGATCGTTCTGCCTGGCGACATCAAGAGCAGTAACGCCACCTTTACCCAGAAAATCAGCTCCAACAATATTGCCGACTTTGCCGAACTCGAACTGGGACAAGCCAACTTCAAGGTTCTTGAGCGTTCCGAACTGGGCCCGCTGCTCAATGAAGTGCAATTGGCCTATGCCATGGGGGACCCGAAGGAAGCCGCCAAGACCTTCAAGAAGGGCAGGCTCAAGACAACCAAATGGCTGGTCAAGTTCGATGTGCTCAAGGCCGAGCCAGTGGCCAAGGCGCAGCGCGGCGTTGATGGTCAGGCGATCGGCAGTATTTTCGGCGCCCTGATCGGCGGCACCGGAGGTTCAATTGCCCATACTGTGGGCGGCTCGGTCAGAACTTCCGAATCCGCAGGCATCTGGATCATCGGTCTGCGCTACAAGATCATCGACGCCGCGACGACAGAGCAAAAGGCGACCGGCTATGTTGAGGACAAGATGGAAATTGGCGCCAAGTCTTCGTCTGTCCTCGGCATGTCCCAGGGCGAGCAGGGCGAGGTTACCCTCGACACCATGGTGCAACGCCTCGTCCAGGCATGCGTGGCGCAGATTGACGCGAAATACAAAGGCAGCCGCTGAGCGGCTCCTTCGCGCAGCATCACGATACGAAAGTGCGTCCGGCAGCGCGATCCTTCCCTGGCGTGGCCTGATGCGAGGATGCGGAGTCCGCACCGGAACTGCGCCTGAAACTAGGCTATGATGCGCCATCCGCCACGGCGCATCAGCTGCGCAGCATTCCCATCTTCACAATAGACGGAAACATGGGCTCAGAAAAAAACCCGGAAATCGAATATCTGCGGGCGCTTGCCGTAGTCCTGCTGGTCATGAGCCACCTGCCGGAATTGTTGCCATTCCACAAGGCAACATTTACATATATTCATTACACATACGTACCTTGGACCGGCGTGGACCTGTTCTTCTGCATCTCCGGCTATGTCGTCAGCAAAAGCCTCGTCGAATTTCTCGATACGCACAAGGCCGAGGGAAACTTCTGGCTTGCCGCCCAGTGCTTCTGGATTCGCCGCATGTACCGGCTCATTCCTTCTTCCTGGACATGGCTTTTTATCGGCATCCTGTGTTCGGTGTTCTTCAATCAGACAGGGGTCTTCAACAGTTGGTGGCAGAATCTGCGCAGCGCCAGCGCCATCCTGACCTTTTCAGGCAACCTCGCCAACCAATACAACCAGTTGCTGGCCCCCAACGACGTCTACTGGAGTCTGGCGCTTGAAGAACAATTCTATTTCGTCTTCCCGCTCTTTCTGCTGGTTATTTCCGGCGCATGGCGCTGGCGAATTCTGCTGGCACTCATTGCCATCCAGTTCTTCATCAACCGGAACCCCTTCGGCACGCCCTTCTCGGCCATGGCCTGGTCTTTCCGGGTCGACCCGATCATGTGGGGGGCGTTGATTTACATATTTTCAAAATCCTCACATTTCTCGCTGTTTGAGCCAACCTTCCTGAAATATTCCCGACTATTGGCGCTGGCACTCAATAGCCTGCTGATCTATCTGCTGGGAGCCATTCCGGCACAATTGATCACCATGCCCATGGCGCACGGCCTGGTTTCCCTGGTTGCAGCCATTTTTGTTCTCATGGCCGTATACCAGTCGAACTATGTTCTTAATATCCCCGGTTTCTCCGGCATCCTGACCTGGCTCGGCGCCAGATCCTATGCCATTTATCTGATCCACATGCCGGTCTATCGCATGACTGTCGAAGGCTATTCGAGGTATGCCTTGAAAACTGGTCATCCATTCAATGCGTTCTATACCCTGCCGATGATTTTGACTGCAACGTTACTCATTCTCCTGCTTGCGGAACTTAACTTCCGACTGATCGAGAATCCGTTACGCAAGCGCGGTATCGCGCTGTCAAACAATCGCCTGAACATCTGGCGCAACAATCGTGATAACCAGACTGCGGTTCAAAACTCATAAGGTCAGAGTATGAACACCGAAAGAAATATAGAGATTGAATATCTGCGCGGGATTGCTGTGATCATGGCAGCCTTGAGTCATTTGCCGGTGCTGCTACCCTTTCACAGTAACGATCTGATGCATATATTTTCCGTATATATCCCGTGGACTGGTGTAGATCTATTCTTCTGCATTTCCGGCTATGTGGTGAGCATGAGCTTTGTCGGCTTTCTCGACAAGCACAAGGCCGAGGGAAATTTTTGGCTCGCCGCCCAGTGCTTCTGGATTCGCCGGATTTTCCGGCTACTGCCTTCAGCTTGGACTTGGATGATCATCGGAATACTGCTGGCACTATTCTTCAACAGTACTGGCACGTTCAATACACTGCATCAGAACACGCGCAGCATCACAGCTATCCTGACCTTTTCCGGGAATTTTGCCAACCTGTTTGGCATGCTACTGACGCCGAACGATATCTACTGGAGTCTGGCACTTGAAGAGCAGTTCTACCTGTTGTTCCCGCTGTTTCTGCTGATCACGCCGATTGACTGGCGCTGGCGAATATTATTGGCGCTCATATCATTGCAGTTCTTCATCGACAGAAACCCGTTTGACACTCCCTTCACGGGCATGGCTTGGGCCGTCCGGCTTGATGCAATGATGTGGGGTATCCTGATTTTCCTGTTCTCCAAATCCAGGCAATATCGCCTGTTTGAGCCAGTCTTCCTGAAACAGTCTAGATTGAGATCGCTGTCCCTCAATGTTTTATTGTTCTATCTGCTTGGCGCGATTCCGACCCAGTTGATTGCGATGCCGATCGCAGTCGGGCTCATCGCAATCGTTTCGGCCATACTGGTCTTGATGTCCTCATACCAAGCCAAGTACATCTGTGACATTCCGTTCGCATCCGGATTTCTGCAGTGGATCGGCACCAGATCCTATGCCATATATCTGGCGCACATGCCGTCTTATCGAATAAGTTATGAGGCATGGACAAGATACGCCAAAAGCATCAACCACCCGCTGGACTCCACCTATACTCCGTGGATGATTCTGACCGCCTTCCTGTTGATCGCCGTGCTGGCCGAGCTTAATTTCAGGTTCCTCGAAAATCCGCTTCGCCAATTCGGCATAGAGTTATCTGCCAAGCGACTGAAGCGACTTCGTGGCATTAACGCCGGTCAACCCGGATAGCAGGCATTCACATCTGCACGTAACACACCATGATTCTTGAAACCGTATAATGGATATCATAGTTTCATCTGGATTCGTGTAGTGTTGCGATAGAACAAAAGTAATAACATTTGCGGGCTCAGTTTGCTCGTTTCGTGGAAACGAAAACAGTTTGTGTAAATTTTTGAAAGCAAGCCTTAAGAAATGCGATTCCTTCTTTATTCCGCCATAGGCGAGGATTTGATTGCCAGCCACTTTGGAGCGACCGAGTACAGTTACTTTTTTGTATTGAAGGGCTTTCAGGAAGTATTGACCGAACTCGGCTCGGTCAGCATCATTCGCGATCCGCATCTGGAAGTTGATGCAATTTATGAAGCATGCAGGGAGCGCGGGGAGGACTGTGTCTTTCTGTCTTTCTCACCACCACACACAACACTGGTCGACCTGAAATGCCCGACCATTTCGGTGTTTGCCTGGGAATACAGCAATATCCCAACCGAAACCTGGGATGACAACCCCCGGAACGATTGGCGTTATGTCTTTTCCAGACATGGCCGTGCAATTGCCCTGTCCTCCTACACGGCCAACGCGGTGCGCGATGCCATGGGGAGCGATTTCCCGATCGCGGCAATTCCAGTTCCCGTGTGGGACCGTTATTTTGCAGCAGGTCGCGCACGAAAAGATGGCGGGAAAATATACGATCTGGAGGTTCTCGACGCAATCATCGACAGTAGGAATTACGATCTTTCAAGATTCAGAACGGTCACCGACCTTCATACATCATCGCCAACATCCATGCCCAGCCACCTTCATCTGGATGGGGTTGTTTTTACCACAGTATTTTGTCCGATGGATGGCCGAAAAAACTGGCAAGACATCATCACGGCCTTCTGTCATGCATTCCACGACAGAGAGGATGTAACCCTACTTTTTAAAATGGCGCATCACGAAAAATGGACATTTTTTGGCCCGATGTTTAGTCTCTTTTCCGAGCTGGCGCCATTTAAGTGCAGAGTAGTCGCCTTGAATGGCCTTCTTGACCAGGCTGGCTACACAAATCTGATTGCGGCGACGGATTTTTACATCAATGCATCCCATTGCGAGGGGTTATGTCTGCCATTGATGGAGTTCATGTCCTACGGCAAACCCGTCATTGCTCCCTGCCATACGGCCATGCGGGATTACATTGACGGCGATTGCGCACTGATCACGGGGGCCAGCCTTGAATGCAATGTCTGGCCGCAAGACCCGCGACTCCTGTTTAAAACACTACGCTATAGACCCGATTGGGAATCACTCTTTGAAGCTTATCGTGAAGGATATCGCATTACAAAAGAGGACCCGGCAAGATATGCAAGCATGGCCAGGCACGCCATCGCCAAGCAAATGAAGCACTGTTCAAAAGCCGTTGTAAAAAGACAACTGGCTTCTTTTTTTAATCTGCCAATCGATGATCATGGTGGATGATCGAAGTATTTTCATTGCCTTCATTGGATTCTGACAACCTTCATATTTGCGGCCTCACATGATTTTCATCATTTATTCAGATACGACTGCAGCCACCATCGAGAATAAACTCGGCTTGCCGGAGTACAGCTATTATTTCGTATTGAGAGAGTATCAACCGGTCCTCGAACAAATCGGGAAGGTGATCGTCGTTGCAGATCCAGCCACTGAAGTCGATGCGATTTTTGCCGAATGCGAGTCCAGAAAGGAGCAGTGTGTGTTTCTTTCGTTCTCTCCTCCCGACAAAACCCTTCTCAATCTCAAATGCCCGACGATTCCGGTGCTCGCCTGGGAATTCAATTCGATACCAAACGAGGTATGGAACAACGACCCGCTTAACGATTGGCGCAACAGCTTCGGAAAACTGGGCTGGGCAATCACACATTCAACATTTGCCGTCAATGTCATCAAGGCGGCAATGGGAGAAGATTTTCCGATCGTATCGATCCCTGCACCCGTCTGGGATCGTTTTGACCGAATTCGACAAACAACCCCTCATGTGAAAAATTTCGCGAAAACCCGGCTGATGGTCACGGGTGATGTATTCGACAGCAGAACGACTGATTTATCGGTCTATGCACCGAGCCTGCCTTCCAAGCCTGCGCCGGTCGCTGAAAAGTCCGTTGTCCAGGACAACCTTCAAGAAAAAACAGCCTGCGATGACACAACAACCGCACATGTCAAATAACATGGATCAGAACCAGCCCATATCGAATGATGCGCCGCTGCCCGGGAAAACCCCACTGGATATAGATGGCGTTGTTTATACAACGGTATTCAACCCTTATGACGGTCGCAAGAACTGGATCGACATGCTCAGCACCTTCTGCTGGGCTTTCCGTGATATCGAAGATGCCACCCTTGTCCTGAAATTGACACACCGTGACAACTCCATTGCCATGCTAGCCTTCAAGGAATGTCTCTACAGGTTAACGCCCTTCAAATGCCGGGTCGTCGCCATACAGGGGTTCCTCAGCGACGCTGATTATGAACGGCTGGCAGCAGTCACGACCTATTGCCTGAACGTTTCCCATGGCGA
>DAOLZE010000076.1:0-9906 GCA_035426125.1 Rhodocyclaceae bacterium | reverse complement strand
CAGGCTTTCAGTACGTACGCGACCGCTTTCCGAAGGCGCATGAACAAAACGGTTGTCGCCGATATATATTCCAACATGTGAAAACGGCCGGTTGCGCGTATTGAAGAACACCAGGTCGCCGGGGTGTAATTGATGCAGGTCGACCGATTTTCCGCGCCGCGCAATATCGGCAGCAGAGCCGCTGACAGTAATGCCCGCAGCGTTTTTGAAAATGTGGCTGACCATGCCGCTGCAATCGAGACCGGCGGCGGGGTTTTTGCCGCCATAGCGGTAACCGGTATCGATCAACCCCATTGCATACAGCACGATGTTGTTGGCCTTTTCACGCGCCGCCGCGTCTGCGGCAGGTCTCTCGATGGGCGGCGCCACAACGCGTCCCGGCGCAACCGGCGGCAGGCTGCCGCAGCCGGCAAGCAGCAGAAGCAGGAATAATGGAACGAAACGAGTCATTGGTTGATATTCTGTTCAGGTGGACTAACCACGATCCGTCGAACAGAAAAGGAAAGCCCATGCAATTGAAGGGTGCGAGCCCAGGATCGGTGATGGCCTCGCATCGACATGCCATTTTCTACACAGAGTCAGGGTTTTTTGCGCGGCATGCGCCGTCGATCGATGAACCAGGCCAGCAACGGCAGCAGCAGAACCGAGCCGGGCAGGGCAAGCACGGCCAGATAGGGCGACAGAGACATCAGCGCCCGTAGTTGCATAAGCAATTCGGTGCGTTCTTCCTCTGTCCAGCGCATGCCGTTGCGCGGTTTCATCATCAGTGGCATCAGGCCCTTGACCTTCGATATCTCTCTGACGAGTAACCGGCGTTCGCGGTTTTGTGCTTCAACGATATTGCGCAATACCCCCGCGCGCTTTGTCGGGGCTGGGGTCGCAGAGGGTGCGACATCACACAAAGGGGCACAGCCAACGGAAGGCGTACCGGACAGAGGTAACTCTGTGGGCGAATCAAAATTTTCCAATTTATTTGGTAGGAAGGAAATTGCGCAGCTTGCGTAGTGCCTGCCAGACGAACCAGCCACGTTGTGCCAGGCGCAGTATGGCGCGCGGACGTGCCACAAGTAGCGCCACCAGACCCGCTACCGGCAGGGCCGGGTGCCGGCGCAGCCAGTGCAGCGCAATACGTCCGCGGTCAGCGAGATTGCAGACTGGTTGCAAGGCCAGCGCATGACCGGCGAAACTGCTGCGCAAAGCGGCGCTCCGCATTTGCAGGCGCTGTTTTTTCAATGCCAGCTCAATTTCCATGAGGCCCGCCTGAATCGCCCTGCAATGCAGCATGATCACTTGCCAGTTCGGCGAGACTGGCGGCAAACAGGGTGGATTTTTTACGGATCAGACGCCGTATCTGCAATATCGCAACACCGCTACCGCACAAAAAAACCCCCGCAATGCTGGCGATAGCCTGCAGGCGATGGGTATCCCAGAACAACACGATGAAAAAAATCGCCAGCATCACGGCGGCACAGCCGAGGAAGAAAGAAGCTGCAACACCGTAAGCCAGAAGGCTTAGCAGGCGCAGCTTCTCTTCTTCGAGTTCTGTTGCGAGCAGTTCAAGGCGCGTCCGCAACAATGCGACGGCTGTTTTCAGCAAGCCGCGTAAGGATGCGAACAAACCGGACTCCTGCGCAGCGGCGTTCGTTGACAACGGGAAAACCTTAGCGGCGGCTAGCGGCGACCGACCAGCAGGCCGATCAGGAAACCGACACCGGCAGCCATTCCTACGGAGCTCCACGGATTGTCATGCACATAATCGTCGGCAGCACGCCCTACCTGCTTGGCCTTGTCGACGAGAATTTCTTCCGCTTCGGCTAGTTTGAGCTTGGCAATATTCAGACGATCCTGCGCCCTTGCACGAATCTCATTCACCTTTTCGCCCGCCTGACCGGCGGTAGCACGCAGCAATTCTTCGGTATCGGCGACCACCATCTTGAAATCGGCGATCAATTTTTCCTTGTTCACTTCGGACAATTCACCACTCATGACGTTCTCCATTTCACAATCGAACCAAGTTTAAAAATAATACGTTATCGGTAAAACATGGTGGAAGACTACCGTTATTTCGCTGTTGCAGCAATGGCATTCTGTAAAACCCAGTCATAATCAACGATCAGCGGCGCATGGTCCGAAAACCACTGTTCTTTGAACACACTTGCTACGCGGGCGGTTTGCGCCACTGCCGGCGTGGCGATCTGGTAATCAATACGCCAACCGACGTTTTTTGCCCTGGCCTGGCCGCGATTCGACCACCAGGTATAAGCGTCGCCGGTAGCCTCCGGATGTAGCCGGCGATAGACATCGATCCAGCCCTGCTCATCGAATACGCGACTGAGCCAGGCGCGCTCTTCAGGGAGAAATCCGGAATTCTTCAGATTCCCCTTCCAGTTTTTCAGGTCAATTTCCCGGTGGGCAATATTCCAGTCGCCGCAGATGACGACCTCCCGGCCTTCGGCACGGAGGGCTGTCAGTACCGGAAAGAACTCGTCCAAGAAGGCAAATTTTGCTTGCAGGCGTTCTTCTGAACTGGAGCCGGAAGGCATATACAACGATATGACGGAAAGATTCCCGAAATCGGCGCGCAGATAGCGCCCTTCGGCGTCGAATCCGGCATGGCCGATGCCTTCGGTGACGCGTTCCGGCGGGTATCTGGAATAGATTCCGACACCGGAATAGCCTTTTTTCTCGGCACAGTGGAATAGGCCGTGATAGCCGTCCGGGGCCAGCATTGCTTCGGAAAGATTGGCAGGCTGCGCCTTCAATTCCTGCAAGCAGATGATGTCGGCATTTTGTTGCTGCAGCCAGTCGAGAAAACCCTTGCCGACCGCTGATCGGATGCCGTTGAGATTCAGGGAAATGATGCGTAACATGTAGAATGCTGGTTTCAACCGAAGAGGAATTGGGTCGTGGATTTTAGCCGGGATTTCATCGGATTTTCCTGTGAGCGCGGCGTGCTGCGCTTCGGGGAATTCAAGACAAAATCAGGACGTTTGTCGCCCTATTTTTTCAATGCCGGACTTTTCAACGATGGCGATGCGTTATTGCGCCTGTGCGATTTTTATGCACGAACCATCCTTGCTGCGAACATCTCCTTCGATGTTATCTTCGGACCAGCCTACAAGGGCATCCCGCTTGCCGCCGGCACGGCCATGGCGCTTGCGCAAGCCGGCCACAATCTGCCCTGGTGCTTCAATCGCAAGGAAGCCAAGGATCACGGCGAAGGTGGCATGCTGATCGGCGCGCCGCTCAAGGGGCGCGTATTGATCATCGACGATGTCATCACCGCAGGTACCTCGGTACGCGAGTCGGTCGACATTATCAAGGCAGCCGGTGCCGTACCGGCAGGGGTAGTCATCGCTCTTGACCGCATGGAGCGCGGCGCCGGCAATCTTTCCGCTGTTCAGGAAGTTGAGCAGGTTTATGGCATGCCGGTGCTGAGTATTGCCAACCTTGCCGATTTGGTCGACTATCTGCAAACCAGCCCTGACTTGCAACGCAATCTGGTTGCCGTCAGACACTACCGCACTCAATATGGAATTCAGCCATGAAGTTTTGCTCAACCTTTCTTGCGACAGTGCTTGTCTGTGCCACCGGCGCTTCTTTTGCGCCCTTGTCATATGCCGCAGGCAGCACCTACTGCTGTTCCGGTGCAAACGGTCGACGTGTCTGCGGAGATATTCTGCCGCAGGAATGTTACGGCCGCGTCTATCGCGAAGTTGATTCCGGTGGCAATTTGCTGCGCCAATTCGAGGCGCCATTGACTGGCGAGCAGATTGCCCAGCGTCAGGCCGAGGCACAACGCAAGAAAGAAGAAGAACACGCCGCCATGGAACAAAGGCGCAAGGACCAGGCACTTTTGAATACCTATGCAAATGAGAAGGACATCGATTTCATGCGCAATCGCGCGCTCATCGATATCGATACAGCTATTGCGGAAATTCAGACAAAATTAACCGAGGCCTTGAAGCGCAAGCAAACGCTTGCTGAAGAGCTGGAGTTTTACAGGAAAAACCCTGTTCCATCCGCATTGGCAGAACAGATCAAGGCCAATGACTCAGAAATCAAGGCGCAGCAGATTGCCATTGACGCAAAGTCCAAGGAAAAGGAAAAAGTTAGTGTCTATTTCGACGCGCAGAAAAAGCGTTACCTTGAACTGACGCTGGGCAGCAAGGGTGTTGCGACGGCAAATACCTCAAAAAACCCCTCGCCGTCAGCCACCCCGGCCGGCACGCGTTCGCGCTGAGTTTGAATCGAGTTGGTTATTTGGGTAACTTAGACGACTACTCGGAGCCTTCGCGAAAATCCGAGAGTTTCTTGCCGGTCCAGCTCTTGAAGGCGCGGCGGAAGTTGCTGACACTGCTGTAACCAAGCAGGAAACCAATCTGTTTCGGTGTCAGCGAAGTGTATTTGAGATACTGGATCGCCAGTTCACGGCGAGTTTCGTCGAGAATGCTCTGGAAGGTGATCTGTTCCTTGACCAGCCGTCTGCGCAGCGTGCGCGAGCCGATATTCAGGTGTTCGGCCATTTCCTCAAGCGTTGGAAACTTGCCGGGATTCTTCACCAGGTAGTTGCGAATGCGATTGGAGAGCAGGTCGTCCTCTTCGTTTTTCGACGCCAGCAACTGGCATTGTCGCTCGCAAAGATTGAAAACCTCCTGATTGGCCAGACTCACCGGATCCTGCAGGCAGTTGATGTCGAAGACGACAATATTGCGTGGCTGGTTGAAATGCAGCGGACAGTTGAAGCGTCGCACATAGGGCGCCAGGTCGGCCGGTGGCGCGTAGGTCAGGTACATCTCCAGGATCGGGAATGGCTTGTTGGTAATGCTTGAAGCCAGCTCGATGGTGCGGCTGACGAACTCCTCAACGGCAAAGCGGATGACATCGCCAAGCATGAAGGTGTCGCGGATTTCAGAGAACCAGCGACCATCGCTGATGTGGTTGGTCGAGGTAAAGATGTGCTCGCTGAGTGAGTGATACCGGGTGAATACCTCGCGCGCCTGCTCCAGCGTCGCGGCGCTGAGTGCCGCATAGCCGAGTACGCCAAGGTAGCTGATCTTGAACTCGGCACCGATGGCGATGCCGATGCAGGGGTCTCCCGTCAGTTCGACGATGTTGAGAATGACTTGCCGGTATTGCTGAGGGTTGGCGCGGAAGGCGTCGCTGAAAATGCGCTCGGCGTTGAGGCCAGTCCCCGCCAAAACTTGTTCAGCCGTGAACCCCCGGGCGGCCATACGCGCCAGGTAAAAGCTCAGCTTGTTGGTGGACTTCGCGCCTTTCATTGTCGACGTCGATTATACACTTCGACAAACCGTGCGAGATTTAACGCTGGGCCGAGCGCGGCCTCAGTTTCTGTTCTGGCTTTCTTCAAGAATTCCGGCTTCGATCAGCTTGCGGATTACCAGATCGGCGGCCTGTTCGGCGCTGAGCGCCGTCGTGTCGATACAAATTTCCGCAGCCTCGGGTGGTTCGTAGGGCGAATCGATGCCGGTGAAATTTTTCAGCTCGCCGCGCCGTGCCTTCTTGTAGAGACCTTTCGGATCGCGTCCCTCGGCAATATTTAACGGCGTGTCAATGTAGATCTCGAAGAACTCGTCGTTGTCGACCAGACTGCGCGCCATGCGCCGTTCGGCGCTGAACGGCGAGATGAAAGCGGTGATGACGATCAGTCCGGCGTCGACCATCAGCTTGGCAACCTCGGCGATGCGTCGGATGTTCTCGACGCGATCCGTTTCGGTGAAGCCGAGATCCTTGCTGAGACCGTGGCGCACGTTGTCGCCATCGAGCAGATAGGTGTGTTTGTCGAGTGCATGCAGCTTTTTCTCGACGAGGTTGGCGATGGTCGATTTGCCTGAGCCGGACAGCCCGGTCAGCCAGAGTACGCAAGACTTTTGTTTCTTCTGTGCCGAACGCACGGCCTTGTTGATGTCGACCGCCTGCATGTGGATGTTGCTGGCGCGGCGCAGGGCGAAGTCGAGCATGCCGGCGGCGATGGTGCTGTTGGTCATTCGGTCGATCAGGATGAAGCCGCCGGTATCGCGGTTTTCCTTGTATGGATCGAAGGCGATCGGTTTGTCGAGACTGAGGTTGCAGACACCGATTTCATTGAGTTCAAGACGCGTTGCAGCAAGGTGTTCGAGGGTGTTGACGTTGACCTTGTGTTTGAGATGGCCGATTTCGGCATTCACGGTTTGGGTGCCGATCTTCAGCAGATAGCGGCGGCCCGGCAGCATTGCTTCGTCGGCCATCCAGACGATGGTGGCCTCGAATTGATCGGCAACGCCAGCGGGGGCTTCGGTTGTTGAAATGATGTCGCCACGTGAAATATCGATTTCATCGGCCAGCGTCAGCGTGACGGATTGTCCGGCGACGGCTTGTTCGAGATCGCCGTCGGCGGTAACGATGCGCGCCACCGTGCTTTCACGTCCCGAGGGTTGCACGCGAATACGCTCACCGGCCTTGATGATGCCGCCCGATAGCGTGCCGGTAAAGCCACGAAAATCCAGGTTCGGCCGGTTCACCCACTGGACGGGAAAACGGAACGGTTGCTTCTGCAGGCGATCCTCGTCGATCTCCACGGTCTCCAGATAATCCATCAGCGTGGTGCCGCGATACCAGGGCATGTTGTCGCTCTGCGTGGTGATGTTGTCGCCCTTGAAGGCCGACATCGGGATGAAAGTAATATTTTCGAGGCCAACTTTTTTTGCGAATGCCAGGTAGTCATCGACGATGGCGCGGAAAGTTTTTTCCGAATAGTCGACCAGATCCATTTTGCTGATTGCCACGACGATATGCCGGATGCCGACCAGCGACAACAGGTAACTGTGGCGTTGCGTCTGGGTCAGAATGCCTTTGCGCGCATCGACCATGACGATTGCCGCGTCGGCAGTCGATGCACCGGTAACCATATTGCGCGTGTATTGTTCGTGTCCGGGCGTGTCGGCGACGATGAATTTGCGTCGGTCGGTGGAGAAAAAACGATAGGCAACATCGATGGTGATGCCCTGTTCGCGTTCCGCCGTCAGGCCGTCGACAAGCAGCGCAAAGTCGAGATGTTCGCCCTGCGTACCCATCTTTTTCGAGTCGGCCTCAAGTGCTGCGAGTTGATCCTCGAAGAGCATCTTCGATTCATAAAGCAGGCGGCCGATCAGCGTACTTTTGCCGTCGTCAACGCTGCCGCAGGTGATGAAACGCAACAGGCTTTTCAGTTCGTGGGACTTCAGATATTGCTCGATGTCCGTCGCGATCATGTCGGAGATATGCGCCATCAGAAGTACCCTTCCTGTTTTTTCTTTTCCATCGAGCCAGCCGAGTCGTGGTCGATCACCCTCCCCTGGCGTTCTGAAGTTGTTGTCAGCAGCATTTCCTGGATGATCTGCGGCAGCGTATCGGCATCCGACTCCACCGCACCGGTCAGCGGGTAACAGCCCAGCGTGCGGAAACGCACCTTGCGCAGCATCGGCACTTCACCTGCGCGCAGCGGCATGCGATCGTCATCAACCATGATTAGCGTACCGTCGCGTTCGACGACTGGCCGTTCCTTGGCAAAGTACAGCGGCACGATTGGAATATTTTGTAGATAGATGTATTGCCAGATATCGAGCTCGGTCCAGTTCGACAACGGGAAGACACGGATGCTCTCGCCCTTGTGTTTGCGTGCGTTATACAGACGCCAGAGTTCTGGACGCTGGTTCTTCGGATCCCAGCGATGCTGAGCGGAACGGAAGGAAAAAATGCGTTCCTTGGCGCGCGACTTTTCCTCGTCGCGGCGCGCGCCACCGAAGGCGGCATCGAAGGCATATTTGTCGAGCGCCTGTTTCAAGCCCTCGGTTTTCATGACATCAGTATGGATCGCCGAACCGTGGGTGAACGGGTTGATGTTCTTTTCCAGCCCTTCCGGATTGACGTGCACGATCAAGTCGAGACCGAGCTTCTTCACCAGGTTGTCGCGGAACTCGTACATCTCGCGGAACTTCCAGGTGGTGTCGACATGCAGCAGAGAGAACGGCGGCTTGGCGGGATAGAACGCCTTCATCGCCAGATGCAGCATCACCGCGCTATCCTTGCCGATGGAATACAGCATCACCGGATTTTCCGTCTCGGCGACAACCTCGCGCATGATGTGAATACTCTCGGCTTCGAGTAGTTGCAGGTGGGTCAAATTCATCGGTTTCTGATCTCCGCGTGGGTGCAGACAGGAATTATCCCGCAGGTTTCCGGGAGTCATCGGCAGTTTTTATTCGGGAAGCCGTTTGCCGGGCTTCTTGCGTTATTTCAGCCCGTCTTCCCTTCTTCCGGGATGGCGAAGAACTGGCTGTAAGGCCCGTAGTCACGACGGATCTGCGCCAGGCTCAAGCCGAAATCCTCCAGCTTGTAGCTGTGCACGCCGTGCTTGTTCTGCGGGTTTTTCTTGCGTGTGGCCTCCATTGCCGCCACGGCATCGGCCGTCAGTTCGATGCCGGCAAATGCATAGATACGTCGCACCTGCGCCATCGGATCCTTGATCACATCGTAATAGGAAACGTCGACGAAAGCGTCGGGATGCTGCGCACGCACGCGCAGCGCAGCATCGACCATGCCAACATTCTTGCGGTGCCAGTGTGCGGCAACGGCAAACGCATCGACTTCGTCAGTGAACACGCCGTGGCCATGCGCGATCATGCTCGAATACGAAGCCGCCGTGCGCGCCGGATCGCGATGCGTCTGGATGATCTTCGCATCCGGAAATACCTTGAGCAGGATGTCGAGATGGCCGAGGTGCGCCGGTGTCTTCAGCGCCCAGCGGCATTGTGGTTGTTGCCATTGCATCAGTTGCAGCAGCGCCTTCATGTACGCGTAGGCCGGTGTCACGTCCTGCTGTTGCAGCCAGGCAGCGTAACTCGGTACGTCGGCAAGCGACTCGGCGACATCGCTGAGGAAGGCGTAATCCAGCAGCAGGATCTCCTCTTCGGGCGCATCGGCATCGACCGGATGGATGGCGAAGAACTCCGGTGCCATGTAGCGCAGCGCTTTTTCCGCCAGGCGCGTGGCCTTCAGGCGCGGATCGATGCTGCCAGCCGGGTAGTCCTCACGGATTGGGTCCATTGCCTCGTAGGAGCGCATGGCACGCATGCGCGGGTCCGAGGCCAGCAGGCGATGCAGCATGGTCGTGCCGGTGCGCTGCAACCCGGCGATCACCAGTGGCGCTTTGATGGGCTGCTGGCGAATTTCCGGATACCGGGTGAACAAGGCCTGCGCCTTGAGCCGCACGGCGAGCAAGCCGATCAGTCGCTGACGCATGATCAACCGACCGACCGGATGCAGATGCGCTTCGTTCTCCAATGAGCGCGTCAGCACCTCCAGACCGGCGCGGAAGGATTCATCGCCAAAATCCTGCAAGCCGGTCTTGCGGCGTGCGGCGGCGATCAGCGAATCGGCGTCGAGATTGGCACGCAGACCGAGTGTCTCCAGCAATCGGCCGACGCCGTTAAGTGCGGCGATGAACTTCGGGCGGTAGGGACGGAATTGGGCAGCGGATGTCATGGCAATCTGGCAACCTCGGCAAGTTTGACGATGCGCACTTGCGGTGTCGGATGCGACTGGGCGCGGATCCAGCGCCAGGTCATCACGCCACAATCGTGGCCGACGGTATTGATCCAGTTATCCACGCCCGGACCGGGATCACGATGCGCTACCACCACGCGTATCGCACCGTCGGCGCGGTACTTCGCCGTGTGTTGATTGACGTGGATGCGGTAGTAGCGATAGTCGAGCGACTCCAGCCAATGGTTGTCGAGCTGGAAATTCCAGGCATCGCACTCGGGCGGCATGACGTCGATGACCAGCGCCTCGTCGGGCGCGAGCCGCCAGTAGTTGTGATAGTAGCGGATGTTCGGATCACCGCCAGCGGCAGTCGCCACGGCCGGA